>NZ_JBNDHX010000023.1:0-41190 GCF_056755275.1 Leifsonia sp. HAY1-4F | reverse complement strand
CATCGATGAAGTGCTGGATCCTCCCAGGCAGATTCTCCGGGATGTGATGAGTGGATACGGTGTGCTGCGCCATGCGCGGCCTCCTTGGCTAGGAATTCAGAGAGAGTGGGGCTGAGGGCGGACGCGCGCGTCCTGGTACGCAGGGAGGGCATCCAGGCTGATGACACTCACGCGTTGTCGCTCCTCGTCGTGGCGGATGGACTGAGCATATTCGAGATTGTATACGATTTGAGGATTCATGCAAAGAGTCCGCGCGACCTCACTACGCGGCTGGGCGAGGACCGGCTCCAACCCCAAGGGCAGGGTTCAGGCGAATCGGCATGTCACTGCTCCCAGGGTTCCGTAGTCGGCGTGGATGGTGTCGCCGCGCTCCACCCAGAGCGGCCGGGTGAACGAGCCGGCGAGGACGATATCCCCCGCCTCCAGCCGCGTGCCGTGCTGGGTGAGCTTGTTCGCGAGCCAGGCGACTCCAGCGGCGGGATGGTCGAGCACCGCGGCGGCGACGCCGGACTCCTCGATGGTCTCGTTGCGGTAGAGCAGCGCACCGACCCAGCGCAGGTCGACCGCATCCACCGGCACCGGCCGGCCGCCGACGACCATCCCGCCCATCGCCGCGTTGTCGGAGATCGTGTCGACGATCGTGCGGCCCTGCAGTTCGATGCGCGAGGAGAGGATCTCGAGCGCCGGGACGACGTACTTCGTCGCGTCGAGCACATCGAACAGCGTCACGTCCGGGCCTTCGAGCGCAGACGCGAGCACGAAGGCCAGCTCGACCTCGATGCGCACGTTCGAATACTGGTCGAACGGGATGACGGAACCCGTCTCGTGGACCATGTCCGCGAAGATCGCCCCGTAGTCCGGCTCGGAGATCCCCGTCGCCTGCTGCATCACCTTGGAGGTCAGGCCGATCTTGCGGCCCACCAGCCGGCGCCCCGCCGCAAGCCCGCGGTCCACCCACACGCGCTGCACGGCGTAGGAGTCCTCCACCGTCATCCCGGGGTGGCGAGCGGTCAGCAGCGGAACGGTCGCGCGGTCACGCTCGGCATCCGCGAGTTCGTTCGCGATCGCCTGGATGGTGTCGGTGTTCAACACAGCAGTCTCCTCAGGTCGATCGGCACGATCCTGCCAGCGTAGGTTTTCGACATCCCCCGCGGATTGCCGGAGAGCGAACGACGGTGGTGCAACGGCGCACGGTTCGACCTGAGCGGTTACGCGACGCGCACCTGGTGCAGGATTCTCGGACGGCGAGAAGCAAGCGACCGATTTCGCGGCGGTCTCGAACATGAGGAGAAATGTGCACAGACAAGTCGTCGTCGTGTCGGGTGGTGGCACCGGAATCGGTGCCGCCACAGCGCACAGATTCGCACAGGACGGAGCCGACGTCGTGCTGCTGGGACGACGCCGCGAACCGCTGGAGGCTGTCGCAGCCGGGATCGGAGCCTGGGCGAGCCCGTGCGACACGAGCGATCGTGCGCAGGTGGATCAGGCGGTGAGCCGCGTGGTCGAGCGCTATGGGCGTCTGGATGCGGTCATCGCGAATGCCGGCGGCCACGGCGTCGGCGCAGTCGCAGAGACCGATGACAGCCAGTGGGAGCTGTCGTTCCGGACGAACGTCTCCACCGCGTTCATGCTCGCCCGCGCTGCGCTGCCCGAGCTCGTGGAATCCCGCGGCAATATCGTCGTCGTGTCCTCCCTTGCCGGGCTGTTCGCCGGCCCGGGGGTCGCCGGATACACCGTCGGCAAGCACGCCCTGCTGGGGCTCACCCGCAGCCTTGCCCGCGACTACGGCCGGAAGGGGGTCCGGGTCAACGCCGTCTGTCCCGGCTGGGTTCGCACACCGATGGCGGACGAGGAGATGGACGTGTTCGCATCGGAGACGGGACTTCCCGGCCGGGAGGAAGGCTACGCCGTCGTGACGCGCGACGTTCCGCTGGGGCGTGCCGCAGCGCCGGGCGAGATCGCGTCCGTGATCCGCTTCCTCGCGTCCCCTGACGCAAGCTACATCACCGGCTCCACTCTCGTGGTCGACGGTGGCGCCCACATCGTCGATCTGCCCACCGTCTCGATGTCCTGAGCGCGCGATGTCCTCAGCCCTCGGCACGCTTCGCTGCGAGCGGGCCTAGTGCTGGCAGGTGCAGGCGTCTCCCCCAGCACAGTAGGAGGACGCGGCCGCGCCGTCGGGCAGGTCGAGCGCCGGGTTGCGGTCGAGGAACCCGTACGGCTTCAACGCGAAGCCCGAGTAGTCCACCGGCATGACCGGCCAGTCCTCCGGCCGCGGGATGTGTGTCGGGCCGAAGACGTGCCAGAGCACGATGTCCTCGTCGGCGAGCGACCGGTCGGCCGCGGTCCACGCCGGCAGGCCCGCACCTCCCGCGTGCGCGTTCGGGTAGTCCCCCGCCGGGAACCGCTCGGCCGGGTCGAACCGCGTCGCCCACAGGTGCTTGGTCGCGAAGGTGGCGCGCCCGAAGACCGTGGAGTCCGGTTGCGCCATCAGGGTCGCGCCAGGCTGCGGGACCAGGTGGAACGCGGTCGGCTTCCCCACCGCGTTCCGGCGGGTCGAGCTCGTGACCTCCCACACCCGTGCAGTGGCCGGGTTCGCGAGCCTGGCGGCCTCCGACTCGCGCGCGATCGGGGTCGTCGTCCAGGTGAAGGCGTTCCCGTACGGGTTGTCCGGGCCGGTCGGGATGCCGACCACGTCCACCTCGGCGAGCGAGTTCCGGTCGCCGTCGATCGCGACGTCGAGCCGTGCGCAGAACAGGTGCTGGTGCACCGGGGCGAACAGGCCGCGGGCGATCTCGGTGGCGTGCGGATCGCTGCTGCCGGGGATGCCGGCGCCGGCGAAGACGATGCCGGTCGCCTTGGCCTCCACCTGGATCGTGCCGTCGAGGTAGAAATACCAGAAGAAGCCGTAGTCGTAGTTGCCGATCGTCGAGAAGTACGAGACGACCAGACGGCGGGAGCGTCGCACCTCCGCTTTTCCGCCGAGATCGGTGTGCTTCCAGAGGATGCCGTAGTCCTCCTCGTGCATGCACACGACCTGCGGGATGGTGACCGGGTTGCCGTGGTCGTCGGCGACGATCCCGTCGAAGTAGTGGATGACACCGAGGCAGTCGCAGCCGAGCGCGAGGGTGTTCGCGTTCTTGCCCAGCAGGTACTCGCCCGCGTCGAAGTAGCTGATCCAGAACCGGGTCGGCGTCGTGTCGCCATAGGGCACGACCATCTCGGGCACCGAGCCGCGGTACAGCACCGACCGGTCCTCATCGCCGTCGCGGAACGTGACCTGGTTGAGCACAAGGCCCTCCCGCGCGTTGAAGCCGACCCGGAACCTCCAGTTCTCCCACTCGACCGCCTGCCCCTCGACGTGGAAGCTCGGACCCTCCGGCTGGGTGATCTCGATCGGCTTGAGGGAGGTGCGGGCCGGGCCGACCGTCGCGGCGTCGTAGTTGCCGTCGAGCTCGGGCACGGGGGTGTCGCCCTCGTCCTCGACCCGGATCACCTCGCCGCGGGTCAGGTCTATGTGCACGATGAGCCCCTCGACCGGGTGCGACCACGGCGAGTCGTCCTCGGTCGTGCGGAGGAAGGTCAGGCTGCGGATCGCGCGGCGGCCGACCTCATCCGCGCGGTTGAAGTGGCCGGGTGCGAGCGGCGCGCAGAACGCCAGCTCGATCCGGTCCTCGAGTCCGCGCCGCCGCATCGCCGCCCGCCACCCCGGCGACGCCTTCGCGATCTCCTCCGCGCGGCCGTACTCCTCGAACAGGTACTGCGGTTGCCCGTACGGCGCCTCCGCCGTGCCCAGCTCGCGGTAGCCGACCAGCTCGTTCGTGGTCACCGATACGATCGCCTCGCCGGACACCCCGGTCGCGGTGTCCAGGATCACGAACAGGATGCGGCGCTCGATGACATCGCCCGGCCGGAAGGCGGCGACCGCCTCTTTCGCCGGTTCGACCGGGAGCACGTTCGGGAACCGGGTCGACTCCGTCACAAGACCGGACGCCTCCAGCACGCGACGCCCCGCGGCGATCTCGCTCGCAGTGAGAGAATCGAGCGGATGGGCGACGGCTTCGGGTGCCATCGTCCTGGTGGTGTGGTCGTGAGCGGACATAGAGATCCTCGCTTCGGGTCGTCGACTCAGTATCGACCTTCCCTTCAGGCGATCCGCCTGTCGCACCTGAACGTTCCGATTCAGACAATCTCTGTGCGTGCGGAGCCAAGCCGCAGGGCTCGTGTTGGCTGTTGGATCGAGTCCGATCGTGAACCATTTCGCGCAACCACCGAGGAGCACCCGATGACCTCTACAGAATTCGCCGACGATGTCGTCGGCGGCCGGACCACCGCCCACCGAAGGCTCGGTGTCCCCGCCGTCACGTTCATGATCGTCGCCGCATCCGCACCACTCACGGTGCTCGCCGGCGGCGTCACGACCACCTTCGCCGTCACCGGCGTCCTGGGTGTCCCCCTCTCGTTCCTCATCCTGGGCGTGACACTGGCGATCTTCGCGGTGGGCTATGCCGCCATGAGCCGCTTCATCACCAACGCCGGGGCGTTCTATTCGTACGTCGCCCGCGGCCTGGGCAGACCCACCGGCGTGGGAGTCTCGATCGTCGCACTGATCTCGTACAACACGATGCAGATCGGCGTGTACGGACTGTTCGGCTTCCAAGTGTCGGCGTTGCTCAACACCAAGTTCGGCTGGGACGTACCGTGGTGGATCCCGGTGCTCGTGTGCATCGCGATCGTGGCCCTGCTCGGGGTCAATCGGGTCGACCTGTCGGCCAAGGTGCTCGGCGTCCTCGTCGCCTTCGAGTTCGTCGTGGTCATCGTGTACGACATCGCTACGTTCGCGGTATCGCCGGACGGCGTGAGCGCGGCCGCGCTCACGCCGTCGGCCCTGTTCGTCCCGGGAGTCGGAGCCGTCTTCGCCTTCGGGATCGCGGCATTCATGGGCTTCGAGTCGGCAGCGATCTACGGCGAGGAGTCGAAGGACCCCAAGCGCACCATCGCGCGAGCGACGTACACCGCCGTCGGTGTCATCGCGCTCTTCTACGCCCTCTCGTCGTGGGCGATGGTCGTCGGCTCGGGCGGGAGCAGGGTCATCGCCGATTCGCGGACGCAAGGCCCCGACCTGATGTTCTCGTTCCTGGCGACCCACGTCGGAGTGATCATGAGCGACATCGCACAGCTGCTGTTCGTGACGAGCCTGTTCGCCTCCCTCGTCAGCTTTCACAACGCGGTCGCGCGCTACTTCTTCTCGCTGGGGCGGGAGGGCGTCATGCCGTCCTGGCTCGCCCGGATCCGGCACCACAGCGGGGCGCCCTGGGCGGGCTCGGTGACGCAGACCGCTCTCGCCGCGATCGTGATCGTCGCGTTCGCGATCGCCGGCGCCGGGTGGACACCGCCGAAGGGTGCCCCTGCTGCGCTCTTCCCCGTGCTCACCCTGTTCTCCTGGCTGACCAACACCGGGGCCATGGGGCTGACTCTCCTCATGGCGATCGTCTCGTTCGCCGTGATCGGGTTCTTCCGCCGGAACCACCACGCCGTCGGCTCCTGGCAGCACACCGTCGCCCCCGTGATCGCGGGCGTCGGGCTCCTCGTGGTCTTCGTCTTGATCCTGGTCTACTTCAACACGTTGCTGACCAGCGACCCGACTGCGCCACCGAGCGCGACGACCTTCATCCTCCCCGCCGTCGTGATCATCCCTGGCATCCTCGGGGTCGTCTGGGGAGTCGTCCTCAAACGGTCGAACCCCCGCGTGTACGCGCAGATCGGGCACGGTCCCGAAGAGTCGGGCGCACCGGAACTCCGTGCCGACGAGTGACTCAGGACGGTGCGGAGGTCACAGCCAGGCGGCAGTCCGCAGGTCCGATGGAGACTCGCCGTACGTCGCCTTGAAGACCCGGCTGAAGTGCGCCGCGTCGGTGAACCCCCACTTCGACGCGATCGCAGCAACGGACCGGGTCGCGTTGAGGGGGTCCACCAGGTCCCGGCGAGAACGCTCCAGCCGGCGAGAGCGGATCCAGGACGACACGGTCGTCCCGTGCTCCTGGAAAAGCCCTTGAAGGTGCCGGGTCGAGATGAAATGGACGGCGGCGATCTCGGTGGGCCCGAGGTCGGCGGACCCGAGATTGGATTCGATGTAGGCGTGAATCCGGCGCATCAGAGCGCGATGCGTGTCCGTGGGGTCGGTCGTAAGGTCGAGTTCCTGAGCGAACAGCGTCGACACGAGGTCGAGCGCGCTGTGCACGAGCCGTCCGCCGGCCGCCCCGGAGAGCTCCTCGAGATTGCCGACGATCTGCCCGAGGAACGGCACGATCATGCCGGAGATGCCGGACCCGCCATCGAACCTGACCGCCGTCAGCTGCGACACCAAATCCGCCGGCAGCCCCAGCAGTTGCTTCGGGAACATCACGACCATCGTCCGGAAATCGTCCTCGAAGACGAGCGAGTACGGCTGATGCGTGTCGTAGACAGCCAAATCGCCCGGACGCAGGAGGGCTTCGCGCCCGTCCTGGATCAGCAGGCCCGTGCCGGACAACAGCATGCTCAGCTTGAAGTAGGGCCGATCCGCTCGGGCGATCAGCTCCGGAGTCCGCTCGACGACATGCCGTGTCGCACTCACTTCGCACACGTGGATCTCATCGGCCTGCGCCGCGCGGATGCGACCCCAGAACGGTTCCGGCCGGTCGCTCGTCACCTGCAGCGGCACGAACGACTTCGACACATTGTTTCGGAACGCGTTGAAATCGTGAGTGGCGTCGGTGGTGACGCCGTGAGCGCCACGAGTCCGCTGACTGGGGGTAAGCACCATCGACCTCACTGGAACCGGGGACAGCTTTGTATACGATCCGTGAACGGATGGTAGCACCCTGCACTCCGCATTGTCGCTATGCACCTCTAGACATCGGCAGTGCGCGCCTGGTCAACGCCGTCCGGTGACTCCGGAGGGAAGCTGAGTCGGAGGAACCATTCCGATGAAGGAGTCCGAGATGACCGATGTCCGCGACCTACTCGCTCGCGTCAGCGCACCAGAAGGATCGGGCCGCCCGATCCACGATGCTGCCACCGGGGAGGTGATCGGCAACGCTCCCGAGGCCGGCGTCGACGTGCTCGACGATGCGGTCGCCCGCGCCCGTGCAGCCCAACCGGCATGGGAGGCGCTCGGAAACGACCGCCGGATCGAGCACTTGCTTGCCGCGGCGGACGCGGTCGACGCCCATGCGGAGGAACTCGCCCGGCTTCTGTCACGCGAGCAGGGCAAGCCGCTGAACGGTCCGAACGCGCGATTCGAGATCGGGGCGTGCTCGGCGTGGCTTCGCAGCACCGCCGGCGTCGCACTCGAGCCGCAGGTGCTCGTGGACGACGGCGACACGTACGCCGAACTCCACTACCGTGCAGTGGGAGTCGTCGGCGCCATCGGCCCGTGGAACTGGCCGTTGATGATCGGGATCTGGCAAATCGCCCCTGCGCTCCGGATGGGCGACACCGTTGTCGTCAAGCCCAGCGAATATACCCCGCTCAGCGTCCTCGCGCTCGTCGACGTGCTGAACGAAAAGCTGCCCGAGGACGTGCTCATCGCTGTCTCAGGGGGCCGCGAGGTCGGGGCGCGCCTGGCATCCCACCCCGACATCGACAAGGTGATGTTCACCGGCTCGACCGCGACCGGTCGCCGCATCATCGAGAGCTCCGCAGGCAACCTCGCGCGACTCACGCTCGAACTCGGCGGCAACGACGCCGGCATCGTGCTGCCCGGCACCGACGCCACGGCGATCGCCCAGGATCTGTTCTGGGGGGCATTCATCAACACGGGGCAGACCTGCGCCGCGCTCAAGCGCCTCTACGTGCACGACTCCGTGTACGACGACGTGGTCGAGGCCCTGGCCGAGGTCGCTCGCACGACTCCGATGGGAAACGGGCTCGATGAGGACAACGTCCTGGGTCCCGTGCAGAACAAGCAGCAGTTCGACATCGTGAACCGTCTGGTCGAGGACGCGAAGCGCCGAGGTGCCCGCATCGTCACCGGTGGCTCCCCGGCGCGAGAGCTCGGCGAGCTGTTCTACCCGATCACCCTCGTCGCCGATATCGAGGACGGCGCCCCGCTCGTCGACGAAGAGCAGTTCGGTCCGGCGTTGCCGATCATCCGATACACCGATGTCGAGGACGCGATCCAGAAGGCGAACCGGCTCGACGCGGGCCTCGGCGGTTCGGTGTGGGCGAACAGCCGCGACGAGGCACGGGCGGTGGCTTCCCGAGTCCAGGCCGGGACCGTCTGGATCAACTCGCACGGTGGTCTGCACCCGCTCGTCCCGTTCGGCGGCGTGAAGGGCTCCGGCTACGGCCTCGAATTCGGCGTCGAGGGTCTGAAGGCCGTCGCAGTCCCTCAGGTCATCAACGGCTGAGGCCTTCCCCGGGCGTCAGCGACACCTGGTCGGGCGCGAGGAATCCTGTCCGACCAGGCAGTCTTCGCGGCACCGCCGGTCAGTCAGGGCGAATCCCTTCGACGAGGCGCCGGAACGCAGCAAGGCTCGAACGACCCCGTTCACGGGACTCGGTGGCTCGAACGCCCACGACTCGGACCATTCCGGCGAGCAGATACGCGGCTTCCTCCGAATCGATGTCCACGAGCTCGCCGGCGCGCTTCGCCTCGGCCAAGGCCAGCACGAAGTCGTCATGAGAGCGCCTCGATCCAGCGCCCTGCACGCGCACGATCGCGCCGAACTGTGCGGCCGCCACGTTGTAGAACCGGCCCACTGGTCCCCGGTCGGCCAGTTCGAGCATCGCCAGGCCGTGCGCGAGGATCCGCTCCTCCCACGATCCGCTCGGGTAGGTGCGCACGAGCTCGATGAAGTCGTGCGCCGCGCGCACATACGCCGATTCCACGAGCTCATCGACGCCGCCCGGAAAATGTGCGTAGATCGTCGCCCGCGAAACGCCGGCCCTCGTCGAGATCAGCTCGATGAGCGGTCCATCCACCTGGTCGGAAGCGACGACCTCCACGACCGCGTCCAGGATGTCGGAGCGAGTTCGTTCTCGCTGTCGCTCCCTCAGCGTCATCACCGGATCAGCCATTGCCACCACCCTATGCGTGCGCTCCGAGTTCAGGCTTCTTCGCAGATTATTAAATCCTTGTTACGTTACTTGAACTTCGAGATCATTTCCCATACTCTCAGTTCAGTTTAGTCCGCACATCGACGTGAGGAGCTCACATGACCAGCACCGAAGCCGGAACCTCCCGGCTGGCACACAATTCACTCGGCGTACCCGGCGTCGTCTTCCTCGTCCTCGCCGCCGTAGCCCCCCCGACCGGAATCGTCGTCGTCGCCGCGATCGGCATCGCACTCGGCAACGGCGCCGGAATGGTCGGCGCGTTCGTGCTGGTGACGATCGCGCTGCTGCTCTTCGCCATGGCTACGCCCGGATGTCCAAGGAAGTCGTCAGCGCCGGCGGCTTCTACGCGTACACGGTGAAGGGCCTCGGCAGGCCGACCGGCGTCGCCGCGGGCTACGTCGCGCTGCTCGGTTACAACTTCTTCGTCGCGGGCGCCGTCGGCACCAGCGGCTTCTTCATGCAGACCATCATCGCCACCCTGACCGGCTGGAATGTTCCGTGGCTCGTCTGGGGGATCGTCTCCGTCGTGGCGGCCTTCCTCCTGAGCCGGCGGGGCATCGACTTCAGCTCCAAGGTGCTCGGCGTATCCCTCGTCCTCGAGGTTTCGATCCTGCTGGTCTTCGACTTCTCCGTCCTGTCCACCACGGGATTCAGCTTCGGAGTCTTCGCTCCGTCCGTCGTGTTCTCCGGCGCCGTCGGCGTCGCCCTCCTCTTCGCGGCGAACGCGTTCGTCGGATTCGAAGCGACAGGCCTGTTCAGCGAGGAGGCCAAGAACCCCCTCCGCACCATTCCGCGAGCCACCTACACCGCGATCATCTTCATCGGCGTGTTCGCCGCGTTCACCACGTGGGCCATCGTGAGCGCAACGGGCGTCGCTCAGGCCCAGGCCGTCGCGCAGAAGCACCTGGCGACCGGGGACCTGGTGTTCTCGCTGTCTGAGAAGTATCTCGGCCCTGTGCTGACCGACCTGATGATGGTCCTGCTTCTCGTGAGCCTCTTCGCCGCCCTGATGGCACTGCACAACTCCGCTACGCGCTACCTGTTCTCGCTCGGCCGCGCCGGAATCCTCCCCCGCCGTCTCAGCCGCACCCGGAAGAACGGCTTCCCCCAGTTCGCCTCGCTCGTGCAGTTCGCCTTCGCGACGCTTGTGGCTGCCATCTTCGCTTTCGCCGGTCTCGACCCGATCGCCTCGCTCGTCCCGAGCATGACCGGCATCGGTACCCTGGCCATCCTCTTCCTGCAGCTCCTCGCGGCGATCGCGATCGTCGCCTACTTCCGCCGTCGACGCGACCAGGCAGTGCTCTCGAGCTTCATCGCTCCAACACTGGGCGCGATCGGACTCGCAGCTATCGTCATACTGGCGATCGTCAACTTTCCGGCGCTCGCGGGATCCGATGCGCCGGTGATCGCCCTGCTCCCCGTGCTCCTGCCCGCCGCCCTCATCGCGGGATTCATCGCCGCGGCGGTGATCAAGCGGCGCGACCCCGAGAAGTACGCGAGGCTCGCGGACGACATCGAACGGACCACCATCGAATCGGAGGCGGAGTCCGAGGTGGAGGCTCCCCGGTCCCCCGAACCGCAGAAAGAGCTGCCATGACGTCCAGTCCCACCGCCATCGAGCCCGCCGCCGAGACGGCTCGCCGATCGCTGCACCTGTTCGGCATCGACGACCAGGCCCGGATCGAGTTCGTCAACCGCCGGGAGAACATCGTCTTCCGCGTCACCGCCGGCGAGAACGACTGGGCGTTGAAGGTCCACCGGCCTGGATATCACACGGACAGTGAGATCCAGTCCGAGTCAGCGCTCCTGGAGACGCTCACCGGCGCGGGAGTCTCCGTCCCGACTCCCGTACGACGGGCGGACGGCAGCCACGTGGCGCGCGTGGTCGACGCCGACGGGACCAGCACCCAAGTGACGATCCAGCGGTGGCTCGCCTCCGCGGTTCCGCTGGGGTCCTCGCCGCTGACCTTCACGGGACATGCGCGGCCGACCGACGCGCAGCTGGTGCAGTACGGGCGGACCATCGCGCTCCTGCACCGCTGCTGGGAACGGACCGGCACGCCCCCGGGATACGACCGCCTCGCCTGGGACGCCGCCGGGCTGAGCGGCCCGAATGCACTGTGGGGCCGCGCCAGCCGTCTCGACGGTCTGACCCGGGAGCAGCGCGAGACGTTCGAGCAGGCCGAGGAGCAGCTGGCGCAGGACCTCGCCGGCCTCCCGCGGACGCCGAGCACCTACGGGCCGATCCACGGAGATCTGACGCTCGAGAACATCCTGGAGTCCGAGCGCGGTCTCTCCGTGATCGACTTCGACGACTGCGGAGAGGGCTGGTACCTGTTCGACCTGGCGACGGCCTGCTTCTTCCTCACCGGTCACGGCGAGTCGGATGAGATGGTGGGCGCGGTGCTGCGCGGGTACCGGAGCGAACGCTCCCTGAGCGTGGCCGACAGACAGGCGTGGCACCCCCTCCTTCTCGCCCGCGCCCTTTCGTATCTGGCCTGGTCGGTCGACAGGCCGGAGGTCGAAGCGACGCAGTTCCACCTGGACAGTGTCCTTCCTCACGCGTTCCGCGCCAGCCTGCTCTACCTTTCGACGGGCCGCACCGGCTGGACCGACCTCCCCACGAACTGACCGGCCTGCGTCATCGGAACGACATACTCAACGCGAAATGGAAGCAACACATGACTGATCTACTCACCCGCCGATTCGCAACGCTCGGACCCTACAGTCCGCTGTTCTACGACAGCCCCATCGAGTTCGTCGCTGCGAGCGGCGTCTGGCTGACAGACGCGAACGGCATCCGCTACCTCGACGGCTACAACAACGTCCCCCACGTGGGTCACGCTCATCCTCGCGTCGTCCGGGCCATCGCCGAGCAGGCAGCCACTCTCAACATCCACACCCGCTACCTCAACGACCGGGTCGTGGATTACGCGGAGCGCCTGCTCAGCACCTTCGACGCGAAGATCGACCGCGTCATCTTCACCAACAGCGGGTCCGAGTCCAACGATCTCGCGTTCCGGATCGCGACCCAGCACTCCCGATCCAGCGGAATCATCGTCTCGGACTTCAGCTATCACGGCCACACCCAGGCGCTCGCTCGCGTCACCACCGGCCTCACCGCACACGAAGGCCTCGGCGATCACGTGCGCACGATTCGCGTTCCCGATCTGGACGGTGCGGACGCGGGCGTGCCGGAGGCCGTGGTCCTCGAACGAGCCCTTCGGGAGCTCGCCGAGGCGATCGCGTCCCTCCAGGAGACCGGCCATGGGGTGGCCGCGATCCTCTTCGACTCCCTCTTCTCGACGGAGGGGCTCAACCGCATCCCGGACGGCTATGTCCGTCAGGTCGCAGCTCTGGTCGGTGCAGCCGGCGGGCTGGTCATCGCGGATGAGGTCCAGTCGGGATTCGGACGCACCGCCCGGAGTTTCTGGGGCCACCAGAACCACGGCATCGTTCCCGACCTGGTGACGATGGGCAAGCCGATGGGCAACGGACATCCGGTGGGCGGTGTCGCGCTTTCCGCCGCGCTGATGGACGAGTTCGGTCCTCGGAACATGTACTTCAACACCTTCGGAGGCAATCCGGTCTCGGCGGCCGCGGGGCACGCTGTCCTGGACGTCCTCGCCGACGAGGAGCTGATTCAGCGAGCGCAGGTCAACGGCGCGAAGATCAGGGCCGCCCTCCACGAGCTGGGACGGGAGCATCCCTGGATCGGCGTTCCGAAGGGCGATGGTCTCTTCTTCGGCGTGGAGGTCTTCGATCGCCCCGTCCTGGACGACGAGGCGTCGCCGGATCCTCGCAGGGCGAAGGCGGTCGTGGAGGCGATGCGGGAACGCCAGGTGCTCATCAGCCGCATCGGACGATCGGATGCCGTGCTGAAGATGCGTCCACCGCTTGCGATCGACGCGGCGCAGCTCGATGTCCTCCTCGACAGATTCTCGGACGCGTTGAAAGCCGTCGGATCAGTGGCGCTCGCGCGCTGAGACGTTCCATATAAGACAATACGTTTCACCTAAGAAAGGACGCGTCATGCGTATGCCGCTCACCCCCACCACCCGGCTCGACATCGCGTTGCTCACGTTGCGGCTCGGCCTGCTGGTCGACTTCTTCGTCCACGGTTCGCAGAAGCTCTTCGGCGCATTCGGCGGCGGAGGGGTCGCCGGGACCGGGGCCTTCCTCGCGTCGATCGGCGCGAACCCGGGACCGCTCTGGGCGGTTGTCGTCGGGTTGGTCGAGTTCGGCGGTGCAATCTGTGTCGGCGTCGGTCTTCTGACCCGTTTCGCTGCAGCCGCCGTCGCTCTCGACATGTTCACTGCGATCGCGCTCTACAACTGGCCTCACGGATTCTTCGCCGAGACAGCAACGGGTGGATGGGAGATCAACATGCTCATCATCGCGATGTGCGTTGCTCTCGTGCTTGCCGGCCCGGGCGCGTACTCCCTCGATCGCGTCGTCGTTCGCGTCCGGCAGAACCAAAGGGCCGCCAGCCTCGCAAGCTGACGACTCGGCCACGGCGTCAGGAGGCGGCGGTCCTCGAGCGTGTCGCACGCCGCCTCCCAATGGGATGGCTACCCGTTGATGACGCGGGGAACCGCTACGGCCTTCAGACCCTCCACACCGAACTCGAGACCGTAGCCGGAACCCTTGACGCCGCCAAACGGAATGAAAGGGTTGACGCCGCCGTGCGAGTTGATCCACACGGTTCCCGCCTGCAGTCGCGCCGCGACCTTCCGTGCCTCGTCGCGATCGCTCGACCAGACCGAGCCACCAAGGCCCACTTCCAGTCCGTTGGCGCTGGCGATGGCATCCTCGACGTCCGAGTAGCGGATGATCGGAAGTGCCGGCCCGAACTGCTCTTCGTCCACCAGCGCGACGCCGTCGCTGACATCGGCGACCAGGGTGATCGGGTAGAACAAGTCGCCGAGTTCCGTCGCGGGCCGGCCTCCGGTGACGATGCGTCCGCCGTTGGCCTTCGCATCGTTCACGAGGCGCTTGACGATCTCGAACTGTTCCTTGTTCTGAAGAGGCCCGAGGACATTCTGCTCGTCCAGGCCGTTACCCATCGGCATCTGCGCGGCAACCGCCGCGAGTGCCTCGACGACCTCTTCATAGATGGAGTCGTGAACGTACAGGCGCTTCAGGGCGGCACAGGTCTGCCCCGTGTTGATGAATGCACCCCAGAACAGGTCTTGCGCGATCGCCTGCGGGTCGGTTCCCGGCAGGACGATGCCCGCGTCGTTGCCGCCGAGCTCCAGCGTGAGCCGCGCGAGGTTGCCAGCCGAGCTCTCGATGATCTTGCGTCCGGTGTCAGTGGACCCCGTGAACATGACCTTGTCGACATCCGGATGGGATGCCAGGCGCGTGCCGACCCCTCTGCCGCTCGGCACGGCGATGAGCACGTCGGGCGGGAGGACCGAGTTCAGCACCTCCACGAGCGCAAGCACGCTCAGGGTCGTGTTCTCGCTGGGCTTGATCACAACAGTGTTGCCCATCCGCAGCGCCGCCGCGAGCTGCCAGATGCCAATCATGAGCGGCCAGTTCCAGGGGCCGATCGCCCCGACCACGCCGACAGCGTGATATCGCAGCTCGGCGTAAGTCTCGCCGTCGTCGATCAGGACCTCAGGCTCGATAGTCAACGCGGCATTAGCGCGCAGCCAGGCTGAACACGCGCCGACTTCGAAGCGAGCATTGGGACCGTTCAGCGGCTTGCCCTGTTCGCGGGAGAGCAGGCGGGCGAGCTCCTCGGCATGAGCATCGACCGCATCGGCTGCGGCCACCAACGCACTCTTGCGCGCTCCGTGCCCCGACGCGTCCCACGTGGGCTGCGCCGCCAGGGCGCGGGCGATCGCCGCATCCACATCAGCCACCGACGCAACAGGTGCGCGGCCGATGAGCCCTCCGGTGGCCGGGTCATGCACGGGCCGGCCGGAACCTTCCGATGCACTGACCGTGTTGAGCAGATCCTCGTTTGTCGAGGTTGCCTTCTGAGTCATCTTGTCCTCCTTAAAACGTTGTTTCTGCGAAGTGGTGTTGCCGGTCGGTGAGGACGCCGACGATGAAGACGACCGGGACCACCAGCAGGAGAATGACCGCCAGCACCGGCTCCCCTCCGATGAGTACTGTGAAGTTGGCGACGACCAGCCAGAGCACTCCGATCAGTGCGAGTCCCGCGATGGCCGGTGCGGTGTAGTGCTGCCAGATCCGCCCGTTGATCCGGTTGCGGATGAAGTACGCGATGACGGCGGCACTGCAGAGGATGTAGAGCGCGACGAGAGCGGCGACGGCAAGTCCGCTGAACCACGAGAACAAGGTCAGGACCGGGTCCAGGCCCAGAATCGCGAACGGCGCCACCAGCACGACGGCGATCGCAGTCTGCACGTACGCGGCCGCGGAAGGCGCCTGGTGCCGATTCGTCCGGGCTACCGACACGGGGAGGGAACCCTGGCTGCCGAGCGCGTGCAGGTAGCGGTTGATGCCGTTGTGGAAAGCGAGGATGCCTGCGAAGAGGGAAGTGATCAGCAGGATGCTAGCGGCGACGCCGGCCCACCCGCCGAGCATTCCGTCGAGGGCATTGAAGACGAAGGAGGTCGAGTCGCCCGAGGTGATGGCCTTATCGGCCTGATGCACAGCGCTCCCTGCGCCGTAATAGGAGATGAACATCCACGACACGAAGCTGAAGAAGAGGGCGATGATGGCGACGGAGAGATAGGTCGCTCGTGCGACGGTGCGCTTGGGGTCTTTGGCTTCTCCGGAGTAGATGGCGGTGGATTCGAATCCGAACATCGACGCCACAGCGAACATGAGCGCGACGCCGGGTGCACCTGCCAGAACAGCGCTGGGCGAGAAGCTGGCTGCGACGTCGAGGCTTCCACCGTGGGGGCCGCCTCCGGTGAAGAGGACACCCAGCGAGAATGCGATCAGGATGGCGAACTCGAATCCGACCAGGATCGCGAGCACGCGTGCACCGAGCTCGATGTTCAGCGAGCCCAGGACCTGCACGATGACGATCGTCAGCAGAACCGGGAGCCACCAAGGAATCGTGACGCCCAGGTTCGCAAAGAGGGCGGACACGCTTGCGCCGAAGAGGCCGTACATGGCCGCTTGCACGGTCGCGTAGGCGAGTATGGCAAGCCATGCCGAGCCTGTTCCGACGCGTTTGCCGATTCCGGCGCTGATGTACGCGTAGAACGCGCCTTTCGCTTGCACATGCCGGCTCATGGCGATGAAGCCGACGGCGAAGAGCACGATGATGATGCCGATGACGAGATACGCGCCGGGGGCGCCCGCGCCGTTGCCGAGCAGGATCGTCAGAGGGAGGGCGCCGGCGATGCCTGTCAGGGGCGCCTGCGCCGAGAGTACGAAGAAGAGAATTCCCATCACTCCGATTGCGCCTTGGCGCAAGGAGGTGGAACGGGTGGCTGACTCCTCTACGACGGGAAGAGGGGTTGCTTGGTCGGTCATTGCGATCTCCTTCGATCGGCCGGATGACGGTTCGGGTGGATGTTTGTGCTCAGACGTGCGTTCGTGTGGCGACCGTGGCGTCGATGACGGTTCTGGCTGCCGCGAGGCCGGATTCGATGGCTCCGTCGATGAAGCCTCCCCAGCCATCGGCGATGTCGGAGCCGGCGAAATGGATGTTGCCGTGGGGGCGTCGCAATTCCTCCAGCGACTCGGTGAGGAAGCCGGTGCGGTGCATCGGCCAGGTCTCCTGGGAGAACTCGTCGTTCACCCAGTCGTGTGCGGAGGTCTCGAGAACGGTCGCGTCCGGCACGAGGCGGCGCAGGGTCGCCTGAACGGCGGCCGCGTCCGTCGGGTCGATGGCGTTCGCATCGGGGCCGAACGCGATGACGTAAGTCTTGCCATCGCTGACGTATTCGGACTGGAAGAAGGTCAGCGGCCAATCCGCGCTGCCCAACGCGACGAAGGCGGGCCGCTCCGGAATCGTGAACCAGATCTTCGTCCCGAGACCGACCTGGCCTCGCGCGATCGCCTCCGCACGAGCGGGAGCGATCGGGGGCTGGTAGTCGATCCGCCCCTGCGCGTGCAGCGGAACGGTGACGATCGCCTTGCGCCCCTGCACCGCGCGCCCATCCGCCAGTTGCGCCCGCACACCGTCCTCGTCGGTGATCAGACGACGCACGTCGGCACCGAGGTAGGTGTCCGGGTCCCCGTCGGCGGCGATCGCAGACGCAAGCGCTCGCGTACCTCCCTGGATCTTGTACGTCGCGCACGCCTCGAAGTTGAGCTTCCAGTCGCCATTGGTCAAGGCGACCCAGCGCAGAGCCTGCGTGTAGGCGGCGTCGTCCAGGTGGCCATTGAAATTCAGCGTCCAGAAAGCGAGAATCAACGACTGCTGCTCCTGCGTCAGTCCGAGCGAGAGAATGCGCTGCTTCACCGTCTCTCCGTCAAGGTCGCGGAAGCTGGTGGAGGTCAGCGGCGCGAAGGGCTCCGGGAAGGTTTCGCGGGACGCGCCGACGAGGCGCTCGTTCGGGTCGTCGAGGAGGTCGAGAAGTACGTCCGGGTCGCCATGGACCACCTTGGAGCCATCCCACCAGTGCGCGTCCACTGGCACGGGGCTTGGGGCGAGTCCGATTCCGTACCGTCGCAACTCCGCCCAGACGTAGGGTTGAACCCAGTGAACCCAGGTTCCCCCGAGCTCGAGCTCTTTCCCCAGCCGCTCGTCAAGCCAGGTGCGGCCGCCGATGCGATCGCGCGCTTCGATGAGCGCCACTGAGCGGCCGGCGTGCGACAGCTCCCGTGCGGCAGTCAGCCCGGCGAACCCGGCGCCGATGACGAGGACGTCATAAGACTCTGTTTCGGACATTGCGGCCTTCAGGAATAGACGAAGAACTCGATGGTCGGCTCGTGCACCGTCCACAATGCAGTGACGCCCCGGTTGATCGACGCGCTCGCTCCGGCCCGCAGGTCGAGGGTTGCGCCGCCTGTGATTTCGACGGTGACGTGACCCTGGAGAATGTGGATCGTCTCGTCAGCGTGACCTGTGACCTCCATGGCTCCGGGCGCCTGCTCCGGCGAGATGAACCAATAGCCGGCAGCGAGCTCGGCGCGGTCGCCCTCGCCGGGTCGGCGGATCCACTGGACGGTCCCCACCTCGAATGGTTCCGCGGCCTCGCGATCGAGTTGTGCGCTCGTCACGTAGTCAGGCTCAATTCCCGTTGACATCGTCGTCTCTTTCTCTGAGGCCGCTTCAGGATTCCGCGACCGTTGACGATCAATATAAGCATTTGCTTAGTTTTACGCAAGGGCGACTTTTTCGTCGCTAACATTGGCGTGTGGCTCGGCGAGTGAAGTACGGAGCGGGGCGCGATGTCCTGATCGAGGCAGCCGTGCGCGTCGTCGCCGAGCGCGGCCTGCGCGGACTGACCTTCCGCGCCGTCGCAGAGTCGGCTGAGGTGAACAATTCGCTGGTGGCGCACCATTTCGGCAACCGCGAGACCCTGCTCGCCGCCGCTCTCGACTGGTCTGTCGAGCAGTCCATCGAGGCAACCACCCTCCTGGACTTCGAATCCGAGGAGACCTTCGTCGACGCACTGTTGGAGTCACTCCGCACGAACCTCGGCCTACAGGTATTCCAGTACGAGATGATTCTGGAGGCACGCCGCAACCCGCTGTATCGGCAGGCGGTGGAGCACCTGTACGAGCGCTACCTCGATGCCATGCTCGTCGGCCTCAACCACCTTGGGGTGCAGGGCGACCTCGCGGCGACAGCCCGTTACGTCTTCGCCTCACTTGATGGCCTGGTATTGCAGTACCTCGCTGGTGTCGATGAGTCGACGATCCGCTCCGCGATCGCAAGCCTCTGGCGCAGCTTGGGCGCCCGCGACGTCACGACGTAATACCCGAAGGCGCAACTCCAGATCAGCGGCTGGATTTACTGAGGTTCATCAGGGGTCATCCGTTCTGCGGAGGGCGTGGGATTCGAACTCTATCCGGGGTCCTTTCGCTGCAACGCCGCCCGTCAAAAGCAGCGCGAAATCAACGATGTACAGGCTCGGGTGACCCCCTCGAACCTCCTATGACCTCACTCGGTTGTGCGCAAAATGTGCCCAAATTCGACAGCCATAGATTCGCGCCGCTGACGGCGTAGGTTCGCCGAGCGACAGCATGAGGCTGTTAGCCCAATTGCCAACGGAGGCATTGAAGTTGGCCGAGCATCATTAGCGCGAGGGGCCTGCGTCGCGATTTCGGGGTGTCCTAGGTGAACACGATCGCCCGGGAAACGGTCTGGGCTTCTAGTGAATCGCTTTTCCGTGGACGTCAACTAGGACTCTTTGACGCCCCGAGAACCTGTTGCGCCTGTAGATCAGCACGAATCGAAGTCGCTTGTTGCAGAACGTGTCGGCCTGGAATTCGACCTTGCCGCGCTTGGTATCGAGTGTCAGCTTCACGGTGTCGCCGACTCCAACTTGGAGGGGGTTCAGTGCGTGGAACAGCGGGTTGGACGCTGTGATGTGATCGGCAGGGAATGCCGTTGAGAGCGGTCCGAATCGGTCCGAAAACCGTTGCGAGATGACGCTTTGAGAGTCGAAGATCCGTAACCGCGGACCGGTCGTTGTCGTGGTGATGTATCTGCTGACGGCGAGCAGAGCGAGCGGTCGGGCGCTGTATTCAACGTACTGCCGCAGCGATGCTGCCGCGCTGGTTCCGTAGAGGGTGGCCGCTGCGAGTGGCACGGCAATTCCTGGCGCTTCGTCATCGCCGCGGAGGTTGAACCGTCCGGCACCGAAGAGGAGCTCGCCGGCGAAGACGTTCGCTTCCCGCTCGAATTCGGCTTTTGCTTCCGGGCCGAGCGTGTGGTGGTCGTCAGCGTACGCAGCCTGCTGCCACGGGAGCACATCGTGACCGATTTCATGGGCGACAGTGAATCGCTTTCTCCCTGGGACGAGGTCGGGATCGATGTAGATGGTCTTCGTTTTCACAGCCAGGGCGCCTGCGATCTTCGATCGCAGTTTTCGGGCGGCGCGAGCAACGAGAGGTGGCAGGTTCTCGGCGTCGGCAAAGAGGTCAACTTGTTTGAGTTTGACCGCGGCCGTCACGTCGTCGAGCGGAACGTAGTCAACATCGCCTACACCCGCAGCGTTGAGGGCGCTGCGGGCGAGGCGTCTGATTTCGTCTGCTCCTTCGACGGGCTGTGGGTACATGGGTTATCTCCGTGACTTGATGAAGTTGAGGTATTCCATCAGCGCGGAGGTCTCGTCGGGTGTCAGATCCTCGAGGGAGCGGAGGGGGAACCCGTTGATCGCGTCGGCGGTCTGGCGTGCTTCGCCGTACTTGTCGTCGTGACTGTTCGGCACGGCGTGTCCTGCTCGGCCCAGAAGTGCTGCGTAGTCGATCCCGTAGACGGCTGCGAGGCTGTGGAGGATTCGCGGCGAGGGTTGTTTGATGTCGCCCTTCTCGATTTGGCTGAGGTATCCGTTGGTGACGTTCTTGGAGGTTGCCGCTTCTACGTCCCGGAGCGTCATCCCTGTCGCTCGTCGGACGCGGTTGAGGTAGGTACCGAGGGGTTCTGTGTTGCCGATGGTGTGGTGGTTCTCTGTTCCGGCCATGACCCCATTGTCCGATCCTTTGCTTAGAATTGCAAGCAGGGTCGGCTTGACACGGCAGATCGCTTCTGCTTAGCTTACGAAGCAAGGCAAGCAAAACTATACAGAGTCGCCTACAAACCGTTCCCCTACTACCAGTAGGGGACAGACAATAATTGGACCGCAAGATATTGTGGTTCAAGGTAGAAGCTGTAAAAAGCAAATACCCAGCTCACGTTGCAGCGAGAGCTGGGCATCAACACGCAACACCAGACGCTCTCAACCGAGACCGATTACAGAAACCGGCGTCAGTTACGACGGGTTGCATCTCCCTAGGACGGGATGCAGCGACTCTAGCAGACGCCATGACACCCCGAGGAGGGGATCATGACAATCGCTGAAAACGCGCAGGAGCGCGAGAACAAGACGGTAACCGTCGTGTTCAACAACCAGCACATCACTCTGCAGCAGCAGAAGTACACCGGCCTCGAACTGAAGCAGGCCGCCATCCAGCAGGGTGTGCTCATCCAGCCCAGCTACGTCCTCAACGAGGTCAAGCACAACGGACGCCGGGTGATCATCGGCGACCACGACACGGTCCAGGTCAACAAGGAATCCGTGTTCTCCGCTGTCGCCGACGACGACAACTCGTAGGCGGCGCGCCGTGTCAATCAACGAAGAGATTCAGGCTGCCATCGGCGAGATCCGTGCGACGTTCCCGGACTCCTCCGTCACAGTGGTGGAGTCCGGGGACGGTGGCGCACTGATCACCGTCGACCCGGTACCGACAGGCCCGTCGTTCACCCCAGCCGCCACCTGGCTGACCTTCCACATTCCCTACAACTATCCCGACGCTGACATCTACCCGCATTACGTCACCGCGCAGCTGGCGAGGAAGGACGGGCAACCGCTCGGTGAGGCCATCCATGCCGGCCAGAGCTGCGGCGCGAGGGGAGAGACCCCCGCCACGATGATCTCGCGACGGACGAACACCCTCGAGCGGGAGACAAACTCCGCCGCGGGAAAGGCCCTCAACATCCTCCGCTGGTTGGAGGGACGATGAGCTGGGCGATCGTCATCACTGGAGCGCAGTGGGAGACGCTACGCTCGCACCTCTTTCCGGGGGACCGAGACGAACACGGGGCAGTCCTACGTTGCGGCATTGCACGCACCCCGTCGGGGACCCGCCTGCTAGTACGTGAGGTAATTCCCGCAATCGACGGTGTTCACTACGTGCAAGGCACCCGTGGGTATCGGAAACTCACTGCGGAATTCATCACCGATCAAGCCTTCGCCTTCGCCGAGGACGAGTCGGCCTACCTTGCCGTGCACTGCCACGGCGGGACGGACACGGTGAGGTTCTCTGCGACCGACATGGCCAGCCATCAACGGGGCTACCCTGGCTTGCTGCAACTGATCGGAGGTCCAGCCGTCGGCGCGCTCGTCTTCGCTGAGCACGCGGTGGCCGGCGATATCTGGACACCGAACGGGGCCCGGCACAGCGTCGATCGACTGATCATCACCGACCCGACCCGCGACGAGCTCCGCCCGGCACCGCTCGACAGCCACCCTGTCGACCAGCGATACAACCGGCAGGCGCTGCTGTTCGGCGCGAACGGGCAAGGTGTTCTGGCCCGGCAGAAGATCGCTGTCATCGGCCTCGGCGGAGCCGGGTCGCTCATCAGCGAGCAGCTCGCCCGGTTAGGTGTCGGTCATCTCGTGCTCATCGACGCCGACCGAATCGAGGAATCCAACCTCTCCCGGGTGGTCGGTGCGCGACGGTTCGACGCGCACACCTGGATGACCGCAAGCGCGCGTCCCGCCTGGGTGCAGCAGCTCGGGAAGCGGTGGTCGAGGACCAAAGTCGCGATTGCCAGACGGGTTGCGAAGGCGGCCTCGCAAGGAATCGTCGTCGAAACGGCGGTCGGCAGCGTCGAAGATCCGGGGGTGGCCGCCTTGTTGACGGACTGTGACCACATCTTCCTCGCCGCCGACACGCACACGGCCCGTCACGTGGTGAACGCGATCGCTCATCAGTACCTGATCCCGGTCACCCAGGTGGGCGCGAAGGTGACCGTGGAACCGGTAACAGGGACGGTCACGTCCGTCTTCTCCGTAAGCCGGCTGATCACACCGGGAAACGGGTGCCTGTGGTGCAACTCTCTGGTGTCCCGGACACGGCTAACCGATGAGGGAAAGAGCGAAACCGAGCGGGTCCGGCAACGGTATGTGGATGATGACGATATCCATGCCCCCAGCGTGATTACGCTGAACGCCGTCGCGGCAAGTGTCGCCGTCAACGAATGGATGCTCCGCACCGTGGGGTTGGGGCACCGGGAACTCAAGTCCGACTGGCTCATGTTGGACAGTCTCACGGGTCAGTGGTGGGTTGATGAAACCACGAAGAACCCGACCTGTCGATGGTGCGGTCCGGACCGGTTCGGTATCGGCGACGCGAAACCGCTGCCGGTCAAATCCGCCTAACCGGAGGGGACG
Organism: Leifsonia sp. HAY1-4F; assembly: GCF_056755275.1. Lineage (NCBI taxonomy): Bacteria > Bacillati > Actinomycetota > Actinomycetes > Micrococcales > Microbacteriaceae > Leifsonia > Leifsonia sp. HAY1-4F. The sequence goes on along the minus strand of NZ_JBNDHX010000023.1, from coordinate 18,046 downwards.
CCGAACTGGCGTCCCCTCCCTTTATCTCCCTGCGACGTTCATCGCCGCCACTCAACTCTCTTTCGAAGGTTCCGACTATGCCTGTACGACCCCACTCCCGCGACCGACGATTCGGAACCCGCGGCGTTCCGACCCGTATCCTGCTGATCCTCACCATCGCGTTTGTGCTCATCGAAATCCTGATGGTGATCACGACCTTGGCTGGGCCGCCGCACGAAGGACGGAAACGTCTCAGCGAACTCGCCCACACGATCGGGGTTGGCGACGCGTGGTCATTTCTTGGGGTGTTCGCGGCGTTCGTCGTTGCGATTCAAGTCGCTGCGTGGGGTAATCAGCAGGCGGGAGATCGTCTGGCGCAAATGCGCTCCTCCCGTTTCACCGTCGCTGCAATCCTGACCGGGTCGATCATCGCCGCCAGCTGGGTGCTGTTTACGATCGCGTTCAACACCGAAGCGACCGGGCAGTACCTGTTGCTGACAGCCGCGTCGGGCGGCATTGTCTTTTTCGCAGCCGATGGCGCCTCGATCGTTCTTCGCCAAGATCGGCGGAAACTGCTGCGTGCCGAAACACGCCAGACCATCCGTGCCACATGCGCGGTGTTCCGACGCGAATTTATTGGGATGACCTATCCGGTTGCAGTTCTAACCCTCTGCGTCCTCTCCTTCGCCGGCTGGTGCGTGCTGTTCTCCGCTGGCGCATTGGCAGCGCTCGCGGCCGCACCGGTTTGGGGGAAAGAACAAGTCACTTTCGGGCTGTTGACGGCGGCCTACAGTGTGATGGCCTCGGTGCTAGTGTTCATCGTCGCCAGCGCTCTCGGCTGTGTTGCCTGCTGGCTGGTTTGGCTCAGCCGCCGCGGAACTGGGCCTCAGCGCCGCCTGCTGAACCGAGACATCGGCTGGTTGGCCGCCGCGGCCGCACTCACCCTCATCGTCCTGGTGTCGTGCGTCTACTTCTTTGTGGCCTTCATGCTGGACGGAGCCCCGTGGTGGGCTGCAGCATCCCTGTTCTTGATTTTCGCATTGCCAGCCGCGATCCCGTTTACAGCATTGATTGCGCCAGAGCACCCGTCGCCTCGAAAGCACTGGTGGACTCCGCGCGGCAGTGTTCGGGTTGGCACGGCCGCGGTTCTACGTTGCTATGTGGCCTCCCACATGCGAGACGTACGCGAGCTCACCGTGGTGGGTCTGCTGCAGGGTTAGGTGACAGGTTGTAGTCACGCCGCCAGTGCGACGGTCGTGTTCATGATGACCTCGAACTCGACGGGCGTCAAACGACCCAGCGCCGACTGCCGACGGCGACGGTGGTAGGTCCGTTCGATCCAGGTCACGATCGCGATCCGCAGCTGGTCCCGGGTGGTCCAGGAGCGGCGGTTCAGGACGTTCTTCTGCAGCAGCGCGAAGAAGCTCTCCATCGCCGCATTATCGCCGCACGAGGCCACTCTTCCCATCGATCCGACCAAGTGGTGACGGGTCAGAGTGCGCAGGAACTTCCGACTTCGAAACTGGCTGCCTCGGTCGCTGTGAACGACGCAGCCGGCGACGTCGCCGCGCATTGCGACGGCGTTGTTCACGGCGTTGACGGCGAGGCTGGACTTCATCCTGGAGTCGATCGAGTATCCGACAATCTTGTTGCTGAACACATCTTTGACCGCACACACGTAGAGCTTGCCCTCGCTCGTTTTGTGCTCCGTGACGTCGGTTAACCACAGCTGGTTCGGGCGCTCCGCGGTGAACACGTGCCGGGTGCGCCCGTTCGCGTCAGTGACCGTGCAGCGGTCGTCGTGGACCGATGGGCCGGGCCTTTTGCGTTTGCGGCCGCGCTTCTTCCCGAACGCCGACCACCAGCCGTTCGCCGATGCGATCCGCCATGCAGTGCGATCGGCCATCGCCTCCCCGGCGTCGCGCGCCTCGTCGGCAAGCAGCCGATGCCCGAACTCGGGATCGTCCCGGTGCGCGTCGAACAACGCGTTCGCGCGATACGCCGCCACCACCTCGCTGGGCGGGATGGGATCAGCCAGCCACCGGTAGTAGCGCTGACGGGAGAGCTTGAGGACCCGGCACGTCACCGCGACAGGGATCCTGTCCGCGGCGAGCTCTGTCACGAGCGGGTAGAGCCTTTTCCCGGCAAGTTCGCCTGCGACAGATACGCCGCCGCGCGTCGGAGGACCTCGTTCTCCTGCTCCAGCAGCCGGATCCGTTTCCGAGCCTCACGGAGTTCCGCCGCTTCTGTCCGGCTCTGACCAGGCTTGGTACCCTCATCGACAGCTGCACGGCTGAGCCACTTCTGCAACGTCATCGGGTGGACTCCGAAGTCTTTCGCGATCTGCTCGATCGTGACTCCGGGCTCGCGGTTCCGGGCAACGCGTACGACGTCCTCACGAAACTTACGGGGATAGGGCTTGGGCACAATGAACATCCTTCCAGGCCGCCCTCCCGGGCAAGCCAGATCAGATGTCACCTATCCGTGCAGCAGACCCCTGCCCAACCAAAAAGAGGGTGCAGGCTGAGCTCGATGAGCAGATTTGACCGGCGCCCTTCACGCCGTCCACCGTCGCCGTCGCATCAAACGTCAGCTTCGACGACGCATCACGACCAACCGATCCTACGGACACCGACACCCCCGGTGTCGCAGCCTGCGCGGCCGTCGCACCTGCGGTTAGCAGGAGCGCTGCCACTGTGAGCACGGCAATCGCTCGACCAAGGATCGCCCGGCGGGAGGCTCGCCGGCGATCAATCCGCGAGCGTGTCGATTTTGAGATGTGGTTTGCGAATGTTCTACCCACAAATAGACTTGCTCGCCTCAAACCGCACCCAGCTCCCCCGAAGACGCCAGAACAGATGTTCCAAAGAACATTCAAAAGCTATCGGTGATGCCTGCTGAGCCGATACTCCTCACGAAAGGATTCATCTAGATCCCCTACCCCAAAACAAGGGGTGTGCCTAGATCCGCCGACCCAGGTTTCTTTGGAAGCGGAGTTGGACGCGATGGCCTCCTCCATCTCGATGAGCGCCTCGAATTCGGCCTCGGTCGAACCGGACCATTGAAGAACAAGGATATTTGGCATCATGCCTACTTCCCTAACGGTCCAGCAGGCCCAGCCGGTCGAGTGTCGACATCGCTTCCGCCCTGACCTCATCGTCAGGATCGTTATTCATTGCATGAACGAGTGCGTCGACAATTCGTTGGTCGGGTCCGAACCGATAGAGAACCATCGCCACCATGAATCGAGGGTCAGCGTGCGGATCGTTTCTCAGAACATCAACGAGAGTCGGGATCGTGGCGGGATGATCGGAGCCACGAGCGATAAGTCGATCGACAACCCGCATACGAACGCCAACGCGTTCGTGATACATGCCAGCCTGAAGTTCCTCCGGCGTGTGGAGCGCATCAGCTGTAGCCGCATCGGCGCGATCCTGCGCTGCTACTGCGGAGGGAACCTCATGTACCACCGGGATCGGACCGACAGGCCCGACATACAACTCGATTGCTGGCTCTGCGCCTAAGTCGTCATCGCTGGCCATGTCGATATCCTGCACCTAATCCTCGGCGGCCGTCAGCATTTGACGACTCGCCAAGAAAACTCACGGAGCCAGCCACTTTCAACTGGCCCTTCCCTTGGTTGTCGATGATCGCGGATGCTCTCATGGAAGTACCGTTATGTGCCTTACCGGCCCCACATTCATATGGAGCGTTGTCCCCCCATATCCTGGCCTCCCGGCGTGAACGTCGGGGCCGTGTCCCGGCAACCCCAGTTCTTCGCGCCACTCGGAAATGATGTTCGCGTCGTCCAATGTGAGATCGCCCTTTCTTCTGGCTTGCTTCGCAAGCTGGATCAACGCATCCTCGTCGGCACTGTACCTTGCGCCAATTGTTCCTGTGTCATCCGCGAGGTTGGGCAATCTTGCTACCAACCGACTAACAAGTGACGAGCCTCTCACGGAGCCCACCGTTGCGGCTCCCGCCCCTTCTAGCGCGTCCGCTGAGCCTCCAGAAACGATGGTTGTAGCAACGACGCCGGTGACAACGCCTGCGTAGTAGAAGCCGTCCTTCTTGACGAAGCATTCCGACCCGGGCGCGATCGCGTTGCGTACGAGCCCGGTGAGTCCGAAGCTTGCGCCGTCGCCGATGCCTTCGAGGGTGGTGGCGATGTGGCCGGTGACGCCGGTGGTGAGTACCTGGGTGAGGAAGTTCGCTGAGGGTGATGTCAGATCAGAGTTGACCATCTTCTCCAGGTCGCCCCAGAAGTTGTTGCAGCCTGCGGAGAAGTCGTTCTCCATGGTTCCGCAGAGGCCTGTTGGGTCGGTGCTGAGGAGGGGGTTGTTTGCGACGTAGGCGTAGGGTTGCCGGGTTTGGTCGACGAGGGGGTCGATGGTGAGGAATTGGCCGGTGGTGGGATCGTAGTCGCGGGCTCGGAGGTAGATGAGTCCGGTTGCGGGGTCGGTCCAGTTGCCGGTGTATCCGATTTGGCTGTCGCTGCTGCCGGTGTGGGTGGTGCGGTTGCCGTAGGGGTCGTATTCGTTGGTGGCGGTGACAGCACCGGTGGTGTCGGTGATGAGCCGGACGCTGCCGAGGAGGTCGCCGTGGAGGTATTCGATGGTGTGGCTGGTGCCGTTGATTTGTGCGATCGGGGTGGCGGAGGGCCCGTAGAGGTAGGTGTGGGTGCCGTCGTCCAGGAGCAGCGGGAGCTTGCTTGCGGTGTCCCAGAGGAAGGCGCTGCTGGTTGTGCCGTCGTTTCGGGTTTGCCGGAGCCCGTCGCCGTCGGCGGTGTAGTCGACCTGGGTTGGGGTTGTCCCGGGGAGGGTGACGGTGGCGAGGTCTCCGGCGGGGCCGTATCCGTAGCTGGTGGTTGCGGCTGCAGCGGTGGCGGTGGCGGCGATGGTGGAGGTGGTGCGGGAGCCGTTGCCGTCGTAGCTGTAGCTGGTGGCCGGCCCGGTGGTCGGGGTGCGGGAGGTGATCTCTTGTGCCGTGTTGTAGCCCAAGGTGTCACCGATGGCGGTGCCGGTGAGTTGGCTTCCGGAGGTGGCGGTGTAGGCTCCCGTGGTCGACCCGGTGCTGACGGTGCCCAGCTGGCTGAGCGGGTCGTAGCTGTAGGTATGCGCGACCGTGGTGACCGGGTCGGTGGTTCCAGAGGAGGTGATGTTCCCGGCGGCGTCATACCCGTAGCTGTAAGAGGCCAGCGAACCACTTGTGGTGGTTGTGGCGATCGTGGTGGTTTGACCGGCAGGGTCGTAGCTGCGGTTCTCGGTGACACCGTTTGGGTCCGTTTGGGTGGCAAGCTGTCCGTTGCTGGTCCAGGCGAAGCTGGTGGTATTGCTGTTCCAATCGGTCAGCGAGGTCATCTGCCCCGCCGGGTCGTAACCGTAGGAGACGGTGCGGCTGCCCGGGTAGGTCAGCGAGGTCATGAACCCGGCCGAGTCATACCCGTAGCCAACACTCACGCCAGCACCGTTCGTAGTACTGGTGACGTGTCCGACGTTGTCGTAGCTGGTCGTGGAGGTCCCGGTCGAATCGGTCATCCCGGTCCGCTGACCCGCCGCGTCATACGCATACGTGGTGTCGGTGCTGCCGTTGCTGTAGTGGACTCGGGTGAGATGGCCGGTGTCGTCGTAACTGTCCGTGACCGTGGTCAGGTCCGGGTTCGTGGTGGTGGCAAGCCGCCCGGCCGGGTCGTAACGGTAGGAGGTGGTCCCGCCGGGTTCGGTCTTCTGGGTGAGCAGGCCGGCATCGTCATACGTGTACGTGGTCGGTTTGCCGTCAGCGTTGGTGAACGACGTGGTTTTGCCGTTCCCGTCATACACGTAGCTCTCGGTGCTGCCATCCGCGAGCGTGAGCGTTGAGAGCTGCCCATCGTCGGTGTAAGCCCGCTGGGTGACACGGGACAGCGGGTCGGTGCTCGAGGTCAGCTCGCCGGCCGCGTCGTAAACGATGTGGGTCACTTTCCCATTCGCGTCAGTGACGGTGATGACCTGGCCGGCGTCGTCGTAGCCGACCGTGGTGACCGCGCCGGAGGGCAACGTGGTCGACACGTTCCGCCCGTCCGCGTCATACCCGAACGTGGTGGCATGTCCGTTCGCGTCGGTTGTCGACGTTACTTGGCCGAGGACGTTGTACGCGTTCGTGCTCGTGTGATAATCCGGGTCGGTCACCGTCGCCGGGTAGCCCGCCGCCGTATACGTGAACGCGGCGGTCTTCCCATTCGCGTCCGTCTTCGACGTGACCTGCCCAGCCAAGTCATACGCAGTGCTGCTCGTGTGCCCGTTCGCGTCCGTTGTCGAGATCCGGTTCCCGTCCGCGGCATACGTGAACGTGGTCGTGTGGTTCAGGGGATCCGTCGTCGAGAGGACGCGCCCGACGGCGTCGAGGCTGAACGTGGTGGTTTTGCCGGCAGCGTCCGTCGTCGAGGTCACCTGCCCTGCCGCGTTATACCCCGTCCCGACAGCATGCCCATCCGGGTCCACCTGCCCGGTACGGCGACCAGCGCCGTCATAGCTGTACGAGGTGACCTTCCCCCGCGCATCCGTCCAGGACACGATCGTGCCATCCGGGTTGAACGTCCAGGACTGCGCCCGCCCCGATGGACTGGTCGAGGAGATCAGATCCCCGGCGCTGTCAAACCCGAACCTCGTAACCCGGCTTAGCGGGTCGGTGACTGAGGTGACATCGTTCAGCCCGTCATACGTCATCGTGGTGACCCGGCCCAGCGGGTCCGTCTTCGTCAGCTGATTCCCGTTGCCGTCATAGGTGTACTTGGTTACCTTCCCCAATGGGTCGGTGACCGAGGCAACATTGTTGGCAGCGTCGTAGGTGTATGAGGTCGTCTGAGCGGATGCCGTCCCGGACCCCTTGGTCTGGGAGACAAGCAGACCACCGTTGTACGTCTCGACTGTCGCTGCCCCACCCGACGCCGATGTCGTCGTCGACAATCCCGAGTACGCGAACGTTGTCACCCGGCCGACAGGGTCAGTTTGCGACGCAACCCGGTTGGACGAATCGAACGTGTTCTTCGTGACCCCGCCGCCTGGTTTCTTCACCGAAGTGATGAAGTGGGCCGCGTTATAGGTGTAGGTGGTGACCGCACCGTCGACACCGGTCACCGTTAAGAGGTTCCCTGACCCGTCATACGAATACGACACCACCCGCCCTGCAGAATCCGTCGCCTTCGTAATGTGACCCGACGCCCACGTGAACGTGATCGTGCGCCCGCCCCCGGCAGCGAGCGAAGTGACGTTTCCGGAGCCATCACGCCCAACCGTCAGGGCGTTTCCGTGCACATCTTTCAGATCCAGGAGCGCGCCGCTCGAGTTGAAGTGCATCACCTCCTGCGCCTTGCGGGTAAACGTCCACACGTTAGACGTCGCATCCAGCGTGAGCGTTGCCATCACCCGGGCGGGCGCGGCATAGCTACCGCCGGGCTGCTTCACATACTCAACAACAGAACCGTTCTCCTGCGAAACATCCACCAACGAAGACGAGGGGAAACTCAGATGAGATGAGAAGTTTGTCGACCAGCCATACCCGAACGGCCCATTCGCCCCTGGGAACGTCGTCGAATAGTTGCGAGCAACTTGGATGCCGGGCCCGACGCCGGGTATACCCAGATCAGTGTTCGAATCAAAGAACTCACCGGTTGCTGTGTTCACAGGGTCGGCATGACTACACTGACACGCCTTCTCCGACGGATTACCCCCACCAGCGACTTCCTTCGCTGACAAGTCCGCGACTTTCTGCCATGCAGAATACAGCGTCCCACCGTTTCCTTCGATAAGCGTCCGAACGGCAGAAATTGATGGCTCCGCGATCGATCCGTTGAACGTGTGGACGAACGTTGTGCTTGGGTATGCAATGCCCGCCGCATCGATTCCTACCGCCGCGCCGTTACTGGCAAGCTGGAACTGCAAGTTCATCTGGCAAAACGTTCCGGGGTACTGACATATTGTGCCGGGGGAGGATGACCAATAATTGCTTGCTGTCCCGGTAACCGAGTAGTCGACGTTGCCATTTGCAGAATCTCGCCCGATGGTCAGACCCGATATGGCCACCGTCGTCCCTGTGATCGGGTCCGCAACAGGGGACCAACTTGAGTACACCACCCCGCCCGAACCTTCGATCAGCGTTCGAACAGCCGTCACTTTTGAGACGGCGAACGAACCTGCGAAAGTGTGGCTGAATGTGGAATCCGGATATGGCATTCCAACCTGTGTCACCCCAGTGGAACTTCCATCACTTGCCAACCGCACCTCAAGGTTCATTTGGCAGAAGGTCGACGGGTAGTTACAGACTCCGCCACTAGTTGTCGACCAGAAGGAGTCGGCGCTTGCCGAGACCGAATACACCAAGTTGCCGGTACTCGCATCTCGCGAAACTGACGCTGTTCCAATCGATGTTTCGCCGCTAACCGTTGCGTACGCTGGCGCGGCAAATGCAACGAGAAGCGCTAGAGCACCAACGATTGCGATCGGGAGCTTAGACATGATGAGAGCCAAGAGTGCCTTGTACCCACGCAACGAGACATCGCGCACTCGTGACCCCTTCCAGGTGGACGGGCCCTCGCCGTCGGGGCGAGACTATCCGGCAGCAGACCTCGTCCTCTACCACCACAAAAGGGGCCTTCGAGAATCCTGAGATTGTCTGCAAACCAAAAGATGAGGCTCGCAACTAAGAAAAGCAACGCTGCGAGCCGCTTGGCTTTCTCGAAGTCGGTCGCTTCAGACAACGCCGCGACTGTGTCGACGACGTTCGAAAATGAGGCCAATGCGACGGTCGAAAATGAGGCCACCTTGTTGTCGTGTTGTTAGTCTGCCGGATCTTGTGTCTTGATGCTGGGGAGGCTGTCGATGCCTCGACCGCGGAGCCGATAGCTGGCGCCTTTGAGGGTGAGCACGTCGGCGTGGTGGACGATCCGGTCGATCATTGCAGCGGCGACGGCTTGGTCGCCGAAGACCCCGCCCCAACTGCGGAAGGGCAGGTTCGAGGTCAGGACCAGCGACGCGTGTTCATAGCGGCTGGAGACGAGTTGGAAGAACAGGTTCGCGGCGTCTTGTTCGAACGGGAGGTAGCCGACTTCGTCGACGATGATCAGACCGTAGCGACGCAGCCGGGATAGCTCCTGCGGCAGTCGGCCGGGCGCGGTGGGCGTCGGTGAGGCGGGTGACCCAGTCGGTCGCGGTGGCGAACAGGACCCGGTGTCCGTGCCGGGCGGCGACGATCCCGAGCGCGGTCGCGAGGTGGGTCTTCCCGGTTCCGGGAGGGCCGAGTAGAACGACGTTCTGCGCTTCCAGGAGGAACCCTCCGGAGGCCAGCGCAGCGATCTGCTGTCGGGCGGTCGGCTGGGCGTCCCAGTCGAAGTCCTCCAGCGTCTTCCGGGCCGGGAACCCGGCAGCCTTGATCCGCAGCTCCGCCCCGGAGGCGTTGCGGGCGCTGACTTCGCGTTCCAGGACGGCGGCGAGGTAGTCCTCGAACGACCAGCCGGAGTCTCGGGCCTGGTCCGCGAGTCGGGCGGCGGCGTCGGTGATCCGTGGTGCTTTCAGCGCGGCGGCGAGATAGGTGATTTGCTTGGCCGCGTCGGTGTTCTTGCTGACCATCAGGCAACTCCTGCGATCCCGAACGCCCGGTCGTAGTCGGCGAGATCTCGTGTGAGGTCGTCCTCGCCGGTGACGGGGCGGGGCTGCTGGAACTGGTGCCGCAGCCGCTTGGCCGCCTCCAGGTGCGCGGGGTCGGTGATCGTGGAGCCGCGCGCCCAGACCCGGGCATGGTCGGCGACCAGCCGGCCCTCCAACCGGACCCGGACCCGGTCGAGGTCGGCGCTGACGTCAACGAGGCGGCCGATCGCGGCCGGGTCGACGGAGTAGTCCGAAGCGCCCAGACGGACGTAGTAGTCGCGTCCGATTCGGATCCGCTCCCGCCAACCCAGCTGCAACGGGATCGGCGGCAACGGCAGCATCCGAGACCGGTCGTGGTCGATCAGATCGGCCGGGCGCGCCTTGATCGTCCGCACCACCCTGCCGTTGGCCTTCTCCAACCAGCCGGCGAGCTGCGCGTTGAAGTCCGCCGGTGAGGTGAAGGTCCGGCCGGGCAGGAACGAGGTCTCGAACCAGCCATTGCGGCGCTCGACGATCCCTTTCGATTCCGGATCGAACGGTTTCAGCTGCACGACTTTCGTTGCCAGGGTCCCCGCGAATGCGGCGACGCCCTGAGCGAGCCGGCCGCGCTGCCCAATGCCGGACTCGTTGTCCCAGATCAGTCGACGAGGGACCGCGCCGAACTGCTGGATCAGCTCCCACGACCCCAGCAGCAGATCCTCCGTCCGCCGGGTCGGGATCATCCTCGCGGTCACGAACCGTGAATGCGCGGCGACGATCACCAGCACCGGCAACAACGCCGCGGTCCCGTCCTCGAGCGGGATCTTCCGCGGCGGGAACCACAGGTCGCATTGGGCCGCATCACCCGCCGCCCAACTCAGCCGATCCGCGGGATCGACCGGCCGATGCTCCGGCCTGAGCCGGCGCACGTTCTCCCGGAACCAGGTGATCGACCCGGCCCACTCCACTCGCTCAGCGATCACCGTCGCCGGCATCTCGGGATGCTCCGCCAACAGCGCCCGGACCCGCTGCTCGAACGGCGTGAACGATGTCGGCACCGTCGACCGCTCATACTTCGGCGGCCGCTCCGACGCCAACGCTCTATCGACCGTCGCCCGCCCGATACCCAACTGCCTCGCGACCTGCCGCCGCGGAACACCATCCGCTACGAGCCGCCGGATCAATGCCCAATCCTCCATCGAGATCACCCATCCAATCTGTCTGGGTGGCCTCGTTTTCGCCCGTCGTTAATGCCTCAATTTCGACCGTCGCCGACAGACTGGGCCCGTGTAGTCAGGCCGCCCTCACAGACAGCAAGAGCCCCTTCATGGATGGGTTGTAGTTCCTGCCACTAGCTGCATCCCCTAAATGTCGGGCAACAGGCCTTCGCCCGGTGCCTCATATGGCTCGGCTGGGTGCGCCGGAACGCTCCGCAGCTTAGCGTTCCGGCCCGGGAGAGGTCGTGCGATGGAGCTGGCTCAAGCCCCTCAAAGTGCATTCCAAAGGAACGGATCGTGAAGGCTAGAAGTACGAGGCGAGGAAGGGCGATCGGACGACAGCCAGGAGGAGGGTCGCAAGCATGGAACCAAAGGAGCGCAAGACGACAACCGATAAGAGCAAGAGCGAATGCACGTAGGCACTCTTCGAGATGCGCGCTATAAAACTGACGGAGGTTGTTGACAGTCGGGTCTTCCACTTGGGAGGAAGACCTCATGACATCAACACTCTCCGCCTCAGCTGCGCGGGCCATTGAACGGCGGGCGAATCACAAGCTTGCGGTGCTGCGGCATGTCGAGGAAGTCAGCGGCAATATCGCCGCGAGCTGCCGCTACTACGGGGTGAGCCGGCAGGCCTACTACCACTGGCTCAAGCGCTACGAGGCGGAAGGGTTCGAGGGGCTCAAGGACCGCTCCAGCGCCCCGCACCACTCACCGACCGCGACCGACGTGGAAGTGATCGAGAAGATCCTCTGGCTGCGCCAGCAGTATCACTTCGGGCCGGAGAAGATCACGATGTATCTGAAGCGGTATCACGACATCACGATCAGCGCCTCCGGGGTGTGGCGGATCCTGAAGAAGGTCGGCCTGAACCGGCTCCCGCCTCCCAGCGTTACAAACGGCGCGAGATCAGGTGGAAACGCTACGAGAAGCAACGCCCCGGTCACGCCCTGCAGGTGGATGTGAAGTTCATCGAACCGCTGGGCCAGACCGGCAAGAAGAAGCGCTACTACCAATACACCGCCATCGATGACTGCACCCGCCTGCGGGTGCTGAAGGCCTACCCGACCCATGACCAGAAGACCGCGATCCGCTTCATCGACCACGTGCTCTCCAAGTTGCCGTTCAAGGTCGAGAAGGTCCAAACCGATAACGGCAGCGAGTTCGGCCAATCATTCCACTGGCACCTGCTCGACAAAGGCATCGATCACATCCGCATCAGACCCGCCACACCGCGGCTGAATGGCAAGGTCGAGCGCTCCCACCGGATCGACGCCGAAGAGTTTTACCGGCTGCTCGAGGGCCAGGTCATCGACGACGTCAACCTCTTCAACGACCGCCTCCAACAATGGGAGGACTACTACAACTACGATCGACCACACGGAGCCCTCGCAGGCCAAACTCCTTACGAGCGGCTCAAGCAGAAAACACAGGACCCGCTGTCATAGGCCTCCGTCAGTTGCACACACTACCGATGTCCTGACCCACTTTCGCTTCCGATGTCCTGAGACATCACACTTCGAGATGCGCGCGCGATGCGCGCCGAAATGAGCGCGTAACCGGAAGTTCTAAGTGTGAGAGGTGGAGTGGCGCGCTGGAAGCGCGGGCAGTCAGCCCAGGGGGTCAAGCAGGCCGTCCACTATGCCTTTGGCGGCGTCTGCGACGCCACCCTGACAGCCAAGACCGCTGACGGCGCCCTCGCTGCAGCCGGCTACGCGGACGCCGTGATGACCCGATACATCGTCGAGAACGGTGCCATCCGTGACGACCTGCTCACCCGCTCCCAGCTTAAGGATTGGGTCGACGGCGTCGACCCGCTCACCGGTGAGCGGCGCGGCCGGGACCTGGAGTCGCCGGTCGCGGATCTAATTTTGGATGCGACGATCAACGCCCCGAAGTCATTTTCGATCGCTGCGATGCTGGACCCGGAGTTGGCCGCCGCGTACGAGGATCTGCAGGACCGGCTGCGAGATCGGACCATCAAGCTCTGGCAGACCGAGCTCAACGCCCGGCGCGGGAAGCAGGGATGTATACGTGAAGACCTCGCCCGCATCGAAGTCGTCGAGCTGAGGCACGAGCGGTCGCGCTCGCTAGATCCGCACAAGCACCGGCACCTTTGGCTGAACGTCAAGGTCCAGGGCCTCGATGGGAAGTGGTCGAATGTTGACACTCGCGTCGCTCTCCGGTTCCAGAATGTCGTGAATGCCGAAGGCGATCTCGCGTCGCGGACTGACCCAGCCTGGATCGCCGCGCTGGCCGCCAGGGGCTTCACCCTGAACTCGGACGGGGAGATCGCCCAACTGCAGCATCTGGTGCGGCCGTTGTCGAAGCGCTCCGCGCAGATCGAAGCGAACAAGGCGGCCCATCTCCGGCAGTGGAAGGAGCAGCACCCCGAGGAGGAGCCCTCGGCCACCGTCCTTACTCAGATCGATCAGTGGGCGTGGGCAGCGGGTCGACCAAACAAGCCGGGCGAGTTGAACGAGGAGGATTGGGCGTCGATAGTGATGGCCGAGCTTCTGCGTGCCGATCCGCATCTCGCCCGACCGCGTAGCGAAGTCGCGGCAACCTCAGTGAGGGTCAAGGATCTCGATCTTGAGTTACTAGCGGCGAAGGCGATCGTCGAGGCGGACTCAAGGTCGGCTGGAACCGGAGGCCGATTCAGCGACATCGACGTCCGAGCCGGGACAATCAGAGCGATCTCTGCATCAGGCGTTGTTGCCGATCGAGCTCAACTCGCGGCAGTGGTCGACGAAGTGTGTGCCTTCGCGATCCGGACCCACACGGTTACCCTCTTGACCGAGCCGGACGTACCTGCGCATATCAAACGGCGAATGGCCACCGCGACGGCGACTCTCAAGGCCACCCTCGCGCAAAGAATTGAGATGCTTGCTGCACCCGGCGAGGTACTTCCACTCGCCGAGATCACCGCAGTTGCAAGCGCGATCGAACCGAAGCGAACTCTCGATCAGGGGCAGGCAAGTGGTGCCTCGTCGATTTCGGGGACGGACCGAATCGTTGCGGTCTCGGGCGCCGCCGGCACTGGAAAGACGACGATGCTCAAGGTTGCCGGTGCTGCACTTCGCTGTCGAGATCGGAACATGATCATCGTCGCTCCAACAAAGAAGGCGTCCGCTGTAGCAGGCCGCGAAGCCGAGAGCACTTCGTCGTCGCTCCACCAGCTTCTGCACGACTACGGCTGGCGGTGGCGCAGCAATCAAGCCGGAGCGACCGAGTGGTCGCGTTTGCGCATTGGTGAAATAGATCCGACGACTGGGGCCGAATACGCGGGGCCTCGGATTGCTATACGCGCCGGAGACCGAATCGTCGTCGACGAGGCCGGCATGCTCGACCTCGAAGCTGCGAACGCGCTTCTGGACGTCGTCGGTCGAACAGGAGCGGGTGTTGCCGTTGTCGGAGACCAACATCAAGCTCTTCCCGCCGGCCATTCGGGTGCGTTGGCACTCTTTTGGCGTCAGGCGTCTCGCCAGATCGAGCTCGACATCATCCACCGGTTCACGGATCCCGCATGGCCAGAGTTGAGCCTCAGACTCCGCAACCCGGACCGCCGCGAGGCCGCGGAAGTTGCTGACGAGCTTGTCCGAACCGGCCACATCGTGCTTGCAGAAAATGACGTTGCCGCGCGCGCGGCGATGGTCACGGCATGGTTCGATGCAGCCCGAACGCGACAGTCGATTGCGCTGGTGACGGCTACACACACAGAGGCTCAAGCAGTTAGCGAGGAGATCCAATCCCGGCGCATCGTCGACGGATCGGTCGACACTACGACGGGAGTCTCAGGACAGGCGGGGCAATCGATCTTCATCGGAGACGTGGTTCAGACGCGGCGCAATGACAGTGCTACGAACGTTCAGAATCGCCAAAACTGGGTCGTAAAACGTGTCACAGCCGATCATGTGATACTCGCATCTGACCGGGACTCGACCGACCTACGGAAGATCAGCCACGAGTACGCCTCCTCACACCTCCACTTAGCGTACGCGTCGACCGTTTACGGTGTTCAGGGTGAAACAACCGACTTGTCGTTTGTCGGCCCCGGCGTTGATGCCTCTGGATTGTATGTCGGTCTCACCCGAGGAAAGCAGAACAATTTCGCCGCTGTCGTCGCTGCAAACCGGGCATCAGCCATCGATGAGCTCGTCGAGACAATGCAGCGGCAGCCTATCGAGGAGACGATTGAAATCTCGCGAGTAGCGGCGCGCACCGAACTTCATCGTGCGGCCCGGCCTCAAAGCGATCCCCTTCAATTGGGTTCGCCCGACCGCGTCAGCGGGCCGGCCTTACGCTGAGACTCGGGAGCTAGGCAAGAGCAAGCCCGTGGCCGCGCACTAGCCGCCCGACCCGGTTCGCACCGTCGAGGGTGCCTCCCTGCGCATCGAACCGCAGGAGCGCCAGGCCGACTGCGTCCGCCCGGTCCTGTGTTTCTGGAAGCACGCCGCCAGACAAGAAGACCAGCGGATACCGACCGTCTCCGGCCGCGATGGCCGCGGCCCGCTCGACCACGTCCACACCAAGGTTTCCACGTCGGTTCTCCACCCAAGCCAGGAACCGGCTGCTATAGAGGTCGCACACTTGTGAAACGGCCTCCGACGCGGCCACAGCCTCTGCCGCTCCGAGGTAGACCATCCATTCCTTGCACAGTTCAACAGCCTCTTCGTCAGAGGCTCTCCATGCCCGCGGTTGCGGAGGCTCAACTCGCATATGAACAGTTTCCACCCCACCCCACCCCTGGCCTGAGACCCGAGCTGGGATAACGTCATCAAGATTCGACCTCACCCAAAGGGTGGCCGATAGAACCCCACGCGACGATTCGACCAGGTGCCAAGCGCGCCCTTGAAGTGCCCGAGGATGTCGGGGTCAAACTTGACCGCCGAAGTGGGCAGTCCCCGGAACCCTCCAGCTTCTTTCAGCTCATCGTCCGTCGCATGCACCACCGCATGGTTGTACTTGTCCCAGTCGGGGGCGTCGTTCCAGACGAACCAGAAGTATCCGAATCGCATCGGTATGCGTTCGAGTAGTCGGTGCAATTCATTGGTCCCGGGTCGCGCAAAATACTCGGACGGCGCTTGATCGATTACGAAGCATATCTCTGAGATGACCGTGTGTAGGAGCCAGATGACGTACATCGCGGAAAGAAGAATTGCGGCAGGGTCGTAATCCTGCCGGAGCCCGCTCTGAGTCCCACCCATGTGATGGTTGCTGTGCAGGTGAAGGCTGCGCGCGGCGTCGTGGGTCGGGTGAAGGAATTGGCCAAGAAAGGTGTAGTGAGCGTCGATTCTTGCAATCTCTGCCTTGCCGGCAAGCTCGTTAATCCCTAGGCATGTCAATAAGGCGCCATAGGACAAATACAGGTGATAAGTGCTCTTGGCTTCTCGCTTATGCGCGCGCCGGGCATCACGAACCTGATCCTCAAAGCCGAACTCTGAGGGAACGTAAGACACATAATCTTCTTCGTCCAGCCGCATCGTCGCAGGCCGGAAGTTCTGGAACGCGAAGTAGTGATACGAAACCCAGTCGGAAGGATCTTCTTTCGAGCGCAGACCGTTCAAGACATACATCAGCTGACGCTTGCCTGAACCTGGATACTCAGCCACGTAGAGAATGTCATCTCGTTCGCCTTTCGCGTGGAGGTCCTCCAGCTCCCTGGCAGCCTTCTCGAGCGCCAACTCAATGCCGCCAGCCGCGGATTCGAGCTGGAAGAACCGGTTACCACGAGCGAGGAGTTTCATGAGCAGCGCATGTTCAAGAAGGGATCGACATAGGCCCAAGGCATCCGCGATCCGTTGTCGCTCGATCAATAGCGCACACGTCTCGGCTGTCTCTACTCGCAGGTTGGCGAACTCGAACAAGTCGCTGTGCACCATCGAAAGGGAGTTTCCAGTGATGCGCGTGTCGTTCCATCGCCCATATGCACCTATCAGGTCGGCGATAGACGTAAGCGCAGCGTTGATCTCACGACGTATCGAATCCGCGTCCATACTGTGACCGTACTGGGTGCTGGGGACTGCTCAGCATTCATCGCAACGCCGGTTGAATGCGTGCAGGCGCAGCCGCTCGCCAGCGCGCACATTGGTCGGCCTTATCTCGCCGAGATGGCGGGTCGAGCTGGCCCTGGAGACCGGCCTCAGTTAGGCGCCCGCGTACCATCGGGTCAGGACTGGGTGCCCAAGTAGGCGACTGGATCCCATCCGGGGGGGCCAGGTGTCTATACAATTCCCGCGTCACGATAGGTCGCGATAGATTCCCGGGCCATCTGCGCTTCCTCGGATTCGGGCATGTCCTTGAGCGCGAATAGGGTCTGCTGAAACGCCGAAAATGCAAAGTTCACCAAGTCGTGCGTGACCGGCTCACCGAACTGAATGGAACCGTCCTGAATTCCATCGAGCAGCCGGTGGCCGTCCCTGATATCACGTGCATCATCTGACCACCGGTAGACCTCGTCGCGCTCTCTGATTGCAGAGTCGTACTGCCACCCATATGCCGACCCAGGACCC
Source organism: Leifsonia sp. HAY1-4F (assembly GCF_056755275.1). Taxonomy (NCBI): domain Bacteria; kingdom Bacillati; phylum Actinomycetota; class Actinomycetes; order Micrococcales; family Microbacteriaceae; genus Leifsonia; species Leifsonia sp. HAY1-4F. Next base: position 739 of record NZ_JBNDHX010000023.1, on the reverse strand, counting down.
TCAAGCTCATAGCCGTTGGGGACATTTCCCTCGCCGACTTCGCCACTTTGTGGTCCTCCAAGGAGCCCCCATGTTGCCATGACAGCACCCTACCGGTGACTACCGCTCAAGTGGTCCGTGTCGGTCACCACCTGGTAACTAAGGTTCGGGCTATGGAAGAGGTGCCGCGGCCAACTTCGCTGCGTTATGACAAACAAGTGAATCGAAACCACCATTCCCCCGAAGTTAGGTGAGTCGTCGCCGTCTGATGTCAGCAAGGAGGGAGCGACGCGGTCATCCCAGCGCCGTTCCCTCCTTCCGCGCTACGCAAGCGTTGTAGTCCTAGACTGGCCGGGCGTTCGAGTCAGCCCCGTCGCAGCTACGCCCGGCCCCTCAACTTTTGGGGTGCGGGTCACCTCGGCGTTGGTGTAGCGAAGGGAGGGCCCGACGCTGTCGGCGACGACTTCGGTGGCTGTTCGGGGTTCGCCGGTGGCTTGGTCGGTCCAGTGGCGGAACTCGAGGTTACCGTTGACGATCACGGTGTCGCCTTTGGCGAGGCTAGCGCGGACGTTCTCAGCCGTGCGGCCGAAGACGGTGGTGCGGTGGTACTGAGTGTCGCCGTCGACCCACTTGCCGTCTTCGAGCTTGCGGTCCGTAACGGCGACAGTGAACTTGGCGAACCCGGTGCCGTTCTGGGATTCGCCGTAGTCGGGGTCGGCGACGAGGTTGCCTTCGATGCTGATCGGGACTCGTGTGCTCA
>NZ_JBNDHX010000022.1:0-42491 GCF_056755275.1 Leifsonia sp. HAY1-4F | reverse complement strand
AGAGAATCTGGGCGCCGTCACCGTCAGCGACGAGACAGTTCGGTGCGACCTGGGACGCCGAACGGACGGTGTAGTTGATGTTGTTCGTCGGTGGGGTGAAGTTATTGCAGAACGGCACCGTCCCCGATCCGGAGTACGTCGCGAAATCGACACAGAGGACGGTATTACCGCCAGAGAGATACACCTTTTTGCCCTGGACGAATGCGTCACCGGCGGAGTTACCCGCCGAGCTGAACTTGGCGCCGGTTCCCGCGTAGGGCGACGACGCCAACGCGGTGCCAGCCAGGTTCCAGCAGGTTGATGTCGGCAACGATCCGGGTCCGTTCGGAATCGTGCACACCCCTGTCACGGTTCCAGTCGTGGACAGGATGGGCGCGAATTCCGCGCCACCCAGGGCGCTTGAACCGCTGTTGGCTACTGGCCACGCGCCCGGGCAGAGCGAGCCACCTGCGATGTAGCAGTACGTGAGCCAGCTGCTGCCCGCCACGGGAACGCTGGCGAAGACGTAGCTCCCGAAGGTCGCGGACGTCATCGCCACGCCCGGTACGTTCGTGCTGTTCAGCGCCAGCGTGCCGCAATTGGCTCCCGTGGAGACGGAGACGCAGAACAGCTTCGCCCCGGTCGTGGTCTGCGCGACCGCATAGATGTTGCCGTTGGAGGCAGGAATGCCGCTGTTTCCGATCTGCGCGCCGATATTGCCGGAGACCGAGCTACCGACGTCGAACTGGGTGAACCCGCAACTCGTCGCCGGAGTCGTCGACAGATCCACACAGCCTGTGCCCACAGGCGAAGGGGATTGGCTCGTCCCCACCCCCGCGAAGAAGAACATCTTGGTTCCGGATATCCACGTACCGTTCTCCCACGCCGTAGTGCCGTCGAATTTGGTGCCCGTTCCCAGGGCTGTACCGGAGGTCGATGACCAGGTCAGGACATGGGCACTCCACCCCGGGCACACGGAGCCGTCTTGCTGCGAACAGTAGACGAAGCTGCCTGACGTGTTGTGGTGATAGGCCGCGTAGATGAGGCCGTTCCGCATGGCGACGTTGTAACCATCACCACCCGTGGTCGAGAATCCGGTGCCCGGCTGTTCCTGGAAATTGATGGAGCGCTGTTGAGTGCCCTGCGGTACCAGCGTGCCGGTGAAGCCCACACCGTTGGCGTTCGCCGGGGGCGTGCCCGTGGCCCAGGTGGTCCCTGCGTTGGTGGTGTATTGCGGGGAGATGGTTCCGACCGCGTTCTGGTTCGGCGGTAGCTTCAGAGACCCATTGACGTAGGCGCCCGCGTTAGTGATGACGTCCTTGAGGTTGACCGATGCGGCTGCCGTTGTGTTGTTCTGGTAGTCGACCACCCAATTGAGCACGTCGCCGGGCTTAGCAGTTCCCGTCTTGGCACCGCCGGGTGCGTCCGACGAGGCAGCGCTGCTGCCGTTCGTGAGATTGGTCGCCGTCTTGTAAATGGTGGACACCGACGTCGCGGATGCTTCGGCGAAGTGGTTCGGAACAATGAGAACCGCGACAAGCGCGCCGAGAGCCAGGCAGCCCGCGACCAGCGCCGCAAGCCGCCACCGGCGCACCAGCTTGGACCGGAAAGAACGGTCAGGCCACGGTGGGGTGGTCATCAGTAAGCGTGTCAATGTCAGTCCAACCAGTATCGAAAGGGTTCTCTACATAGAGGGACACCACCCGACGCGTTTCATCACGCGACCACGAGCAAAAAAGGTGACGAAGTGGTCACCTACACGTGCCGCCGGTCGGCACCGTCGCCGCTAGAGCCCGAACCTGGGCGGCGCCGCCTGGGTGGTGTGGTTCTCAGGCGTGAGTGTGGAATCGGCGCAGCTGGTTCGGGTAGACGGTGATGGGCGAGCCCAGGGCGGTCTTCAGGCTGTGCGGCGGCGTCGGATCAGCTGCCAGCTGACCAGGCCGAGCGCGGTCGCGAACAGGCCACCGGCAGTGATGGTCAGCGCGTCTGTCCCTAGGCCGCCGGTCAGCGGAATCGTCGGGACGGGCAGCTGCTTGTTAACCACATCGGCCAAACTCACCGAGACCGGGGAGCCGGAGGTGATGGTCACCGGAATCGGGGTGGAATTGAGCTTGAACCCGACAGGGGCTCGCGTCTCGACAAGCTGGTATGTCCCCGGGCCCAGGTTGGTCAGTCTGAACTGGCCACCGATCCGATCGATGTCATTCCCGGTGCACTGGGCGGGTGACGCGGCCTGGCAGTCGGTCACGACGATCGCGGGGCCGGTCGGTTTCCCCGCCCCGTCGACGGGTGTGAAGGTGAAGGCCGCGCCGGTGAGGATGTTCTTGGCCCCGGTCGCGTCGATCTTCTTCCACAGCACGTCCGTCACTTGGACAGCCACGGTCGCCGTACAACGAGTGTCCGTCGAACCCGAAGTACAAAAGCTTCCGGGGGTCGAGGAGACCACCGTGTTCACAAGCAAATGGTCGCCGACGTCCGGGGTTCTGACGAACACATCGTAAGTGATTGTCGCGGTCCCTCCGTTAGCCAGCGATCCGGACCAGGACAAGACCGGAGACGTCCACGATGCGGTACCCGAGGAAGCCACCGGCCCACTGACAAACGTCGCCTCTTTGAGGACGTCGGTCAGGTCGTCGGTGAAGGTGGCGTTGTTGTACGCCTGGGACCCCGCATTTGTCACAAGGATCGTGTACGTGACCCTGTCCCCGGGCCTCGCCGTTTGCACCGAGGGCAGCTTCTGGAAGACCAGGGCGCATTGCGAATCTCCTGGCAACAAGGAAGCCCGGTCGGAGAACTGGACGACACCGGTCGTATTTCCGTTCGGCGCATCGCTACCCGACGCTGACGTGGTGACAGCGTTAGCCGTGTTGGAAACTATCAGCGGTGCCGCCGCGTCACATGCCACATTGGGGGCCTTTGTTTGGAAGCACATCTGCGGCGGATCGCCCTGCCACGAGATTGCGACCTGCCCACTCGTGACCCCAGTCGCGTCGTTGATTCCATTGACGGTCACAGTTGCGGTGATCGACGTCACCGACGTGGGGATCGTTGCCAAGGACAGCGGTGTTCCAGCAGCCAATGTCACACCATTGAACCCGGTGATCACGTTATTGCTCTGGTCCCTCAAAGTGATGGTCGCGTTCGTGTAAGCGGTCGTGACAGCACCGGGCAGCGTGAGACTGCCCCAGCCTCTGAAACCGGCCGCCCCGGAGCCGCAATAGGAGTTCAGCGGCGTCACCGTCACACTCGCCGGGCTGGACGCGGTAGTGCAACCGCCACCCGTGATGCCGTCGAAGAAGAGGATCTGGGCGCCGTCACCGTCAGCGACGAGACAGTTCGGTGCGACCTGGGACGCCGAGCGCACGGTGTAGTTAGCCGTGCTAGTCGGTGGGGTGAAATTGTTGCAGAACGGCACCGTCCCCGATCCGGAGTACGTCGCGAAATCGACACAGAGGACGGTATTGAAGCTAGCGACATACACCTTTGTGCCCTGCATGAAGGCGTCACCGGGGCCTCCCGTCTGCACGGCGAACCCGGCGCTGGTTCCCGCGTAGGGCGAGGACGCTAGCGCGGTGCCAGCCAGGTTCCAGCAGGTTGACGCCAACGATCCGGTGCCGTTCGGAATCGTGCACACGCCCGTCAGGACTCCGGTCGTGGACAGGATCGGCGCGAACGGTGGACCAGTCCGGATGCTCGCACTACTGGTCACTGGCCACTGTCCCGGGCACAGGCTGCCACCTGCGATGTAGCAGTAAGCGAGCCAGGTGCCATTTGGCACGGGAACGCTGGCGAAGACGTAGTTCCCGAACGTTGAGGACATCATCGCTTTGCCCGGCATGTTGTAGCTGGTCAAATTCAGCACGCCGCAATTGCCTCCGGTGGAGACAGAGACACAAACCAGGTTCGCACCGGTCGTGGTCTGCGCGACCGCATAAACGTTGCCGTTAGTGGCAGGAATGCCGGTGCTTCCGATTTGCGCGCCGATAGTGTTGCTGATGTCGCTAGCGTTGTTGTAGAACACGTTCATCCCGCAACTCTTCGCCGGGGTTGTCGACAGATCCACACACCCCGTGCCTAGGGCCCCCGGGGACCCGGTCGCCCCTGCCCCCACGAAGAAGAACAACTTGTTGCCGGATATCCACGTGCCGTTCTCCCACGCCGTATAGCCGACGAAGGTGGTGCCTGTTCCCAGAGCCGTACCAGAGGTCGATGACCAGGTCAGGACATGGGCGCTCCACCCCGGACAGAGGGAGCCGTCCTGCTGCGAACAGTAAACGAAGCTGCCGGTGCCGTTGTGGTGATAGACCGCGTAGACGAGGCCGTTGCGCAGGGCGACGTTGTAGCCGTCTCCGGCAGGGGTCGCGAGCGGAGGCACCGTCGGTACCTGAACATTGAGTGAGCGCTGTTGAGTGCCCGGCGGTACCAACGTACCGGTAAAGCCCACACCATTGGCGTTCGCCGGGGGCGTGCCCGTGGCCCAGGTGGTCCCTGCGTTGGTGGTGTATTGCGGGGAGATGGTTCCGACCGCGTTCTGGTTCGGCGGCAGTTGCAGAGACCCATTGACGTAGGCGCCGGCGTTGGTGATGACGTCCTTGAGGTTGACCGATGCGGCTGCCGTTGTGTTGTTCTGGTAGTCGACCACCCATTTGAGCACGTCGCTGGGCTTAGCGGTTCCCGTCTTGGCCCCGCCGGGTGCGTCCGACGACGCAGCGCTGCTGCCGTTGGTGAGGTTGGTCGCCGTCTTGTAAACGGTGGACACCGACGTCGCGGATGCTTCGGCGAAGTATTTCGGAATAACGAGAACAGCGACAAGCGCGCCGAGAGCCAGGCAGCCCGCGACCAGCGCCGCAAGCCGCCACCGGCGCACCAGCCTGGACCGGAAGGAACGGTCAGGCCGCGGCGAGGTGGTCATCAGTAAGCGTGTCAATGTCAGTCCAACCCAGTATCGAAAGTGTTCTCTACATGGAAGGACACGACCCGACGCGTTTCATCACGCGACCACGAGCAGCGGCGTCCGCTGGGATGATGTGATTCTCAGGCGTGAGTGCGGAATCGGCCTGGCTAGTTCGGGTAGACCCTGATGGGCGAGGCCAGGGGGCCGGGCGGAGCGAGCGCGAAGCTGCTCGCACGTCCGTCGGCACCGAAGCTGACGCTGCCCTCGAGGCCGTCCGCGCCCGTGATGCGATAGGTGCCCGCCGCCACCCGGAGGCCGGCGCCGCCTTCCGCCGGCACGGCGACCTTCATGGGCTTGCTGCCGTGGGCGAGGCCCTGCACGGTGACCGTGCGATCCGCCTCTCCCCTGTTGGCGAAGTGCAGCGTGGCCTGAGGGCCGGACGGTACGGCGGCGAACAGGCTCTTCTGCAGCGGCTGCGCCGAGGAGAACCAGCTGAAGTCGCGGGTCTTCGCGCCGATCACCGACGTGCGTGCTGCTGCGACGACGGGAACGGTCGAGTTGACCGTGACGGTGTAGCTGCCGTCCTTGAGGTGGTCGAGCGGGACTTCGGCGACGGTTCCCGCCTTGAGGCTCGCGGCGTACGAGTTCCCGGCGGACGTCCCGGCCTCCCCCACGGCGCCGACGGTCACCTGCGCGTCCTTGTCACCCGGCACGAGCAGCCGGACGACGGGGAAGTCGACGCCGACGCTCTCGGCCGACTGAGCGCCCTGGATGGCGGCCATCGATGCCACCGTCACGCCCGGGATGATCTGCTGAGGGCCGGGCGTGCCGGTCGCTCCCGCGATCTCCGCCCCGCGCGGCTGGATGCCCTGCTCGAAACTCTGCTGGAGGGACGCAACGACCTGGCCGCCGCTGGTCTGGACACGCACCACCGGAGCGGCCGCGGTCGGCGCGAGGCCGGACAGCGGGACCACCTTCTGCGCACCGGCGGGGACCAGGATGCCGGCGGCGCCGGGGGCGCTCACCGGGCCGCTCTCGGTGTAGATCGAGAGCGTCACCGTGGCATCCACTTTGCTGGGGTTCGCGAGCAGCACGAGGCTGGTCTGACCGAGCGAGGTGGATCCGGCGGCCAGCCACGTGTCCGCGCTCGGCTCCGCGCAGGCGGCGGCAGCGAGTCCGGCGAGGTCGTCGGTCGCGGCCGCCTGCAGCTGGGCGGCGGCGAACAGCGGAGGCGTGGTCGCGCCCTTCGGTGTGGCGATGCTGACCACGGAGGGTCCGTCCTCGGTCGAGGACGCGTCGGCGTCGGGCTTCAGCGGGTCGGTCCGGAGGTCGGGTCCATCCGCGTCGGAGGCGACGGTCGGAGGTCCGATCGTGCTCGGGCGGGTGGCCGCGCCGGCATCCGCGGCGAGTTCGAGCAGGGATCCCGGGCAGACGCGCTGCTGGTCGGCCGGAACCGGAGCCACGGTCTCGGCGGGCGCGCTGATCGCGAACCCGGGGAGCGGGAGCACGGTGGCGCCGGCGACCGCGACGAGCGCGACACCGATGCCGATCAGGCCGCCGGCGGTGCGGAAGCCGATTCGTGCGAGGCCTCTGCGGTCAGCCATGGTCGCCTCCCTCGAAGCTGCGTCGCGGACGGACGATGGTCTCCTCCAGGCCCTCTTCGAGCGTGGTCGGGGCGGGCGGAGTGGTCACCCGCTCCACCGTGGGCTCCGACTCTGCGGCGGGTTCCGCCTCCGCGTCAGCCTCCGCCTCCACGGCGGGTTGAGCGGCTGCCACGGGCGGTTCCGGCTCGCGAGCGGGGATCTCGTCCTCCTCCGCCGACTCGACCACTGCCTCGTCCGCGGGTTCGGCCTCGTACTCGCTCACGCTCTCGCCGGCCACGCCTTCGGACGTCTCGTCCGGGGCGGGCGGCTCGTCGTCCGGCTCGACGGCGGCCTCCTCGTCCCTCCGCCTGCCCGGGCGCCGGGCGGAGAGCTCCGACACGCGATCGGCGGAGCGCGAGGTCGGAATCGCCAGGAGGGCGGTGATCCCGATCACGATTCCCTGCACGACCAGGACGATGACCCGCCACAGCCCGCCGGCTCCTGCCGGGATCTGCGCTGCGGTGGCGATCTGGCCGGTTCCCCGGTCGAAGGCCCAGAGCCGGCCCGTCGAGGTCGCACCGACCTGCGCGAGGAGCGGGTTGGCATCCATAGCGACGGCGGCGCGCATCCGGGTGGCGTCCGCCGCGGAGTTGTCAGAGCGGTCGAGAGCGCTCGCGGGAGGCGTGAGGAGGACGAAGTCGATCCCCAGTCGCTTCAGCGACGCGGAGGCGTCGTACCCGCTGCGCGACGACAGGTTGCCGGCCAGCTCGGCGATCTGGCGCTGCCCCGATGTGAGGGTGCGGCGGGTGTCCGCGAGCGTCGAGATGTCGTCGAGCGTCTGACCGCTCCCGCGCACGATAGCCGCGCTGATGCCGCCGTCGGCCTGCGGCACGATGCGCAGCGTCCCGGTCCGCGGTTGTGTCGAGGCCTTCGCGGTGACGACGGCCGGCATCGTGCGGCCGTCGCTCTCGGCGACGTCGCTGTGGCCGGTGAGGACCATGGCCCCGAGGGGCGCCGCGAGCACCGCAAGAGTGACGATGGCGGCCCACGCCGGGTACACCGCCGCCCGGCCGAGGGCGGACAGCCCCAGCACGGCAGCGCCGATCAGGCCGAGCCAGTAGAGGCTCAGCGCGCTCCCCGGCCAGATCGGGACCACCGTCCCGCCCGTGACGGCGACCTGCAGGTGCAGCGCCACGACGGCGCTGACGAAGCCGGCGAGAGCGACGACGAGCGCGACGATCGCCCGGACGCTCCCGCGCAGGAACAGGGCCAGGATCGCCAGGACCCCGAGCGGCAGGAGCAGAATCGGCACCGCGATGTTCGCGGCGGTCGAGGGCAGCATGAGTTGGGAGGCCAGCTCGTGCCAGCCTCCGAGCAGGCCGTCCGGGAAGCCCAGCGCGAGCTGCCAGGCCGGAGTCTGCCGGGCGGCGAGCGGAACGCCCGGGTCCGCGAGGACGGATGCCCAGGCACCGCGCGAGACCTGCTCCCAGACGAGCGGTGCGAAGAGCACGAGCGCGGGCAGGGGGATGAACGCGATTCGGGCGCCACGCCGGCCGGCGAACACGATGGCCGCGATCCACGCGATGAGCAGTGCCGGGATGAGGATGGGCGCGCAGGCGGCCGTGGCGGCGGCCAGCAGTGCGGTCGTGGCGCTTGCGGCCCACGAGCGACGTGCGGCGAGTCCGGCGAAGAACAGCCACGGCAGGAGGATGTGGGCGAGCACGGCCGACGGGCGTCCGCCCTGCAGCGCCACGAGCAGCGTCGGTGCGAGAGCGTAGGCGAGGGCGGCGAAGGCACGGAGGGTGGGACGGGCGGTGAGGCGGGCGGCCGCCAGCCAGGCTCCGAGAGCGGCCAGGGGAAGCGCGAGTAGCCAGAGCACGACAAGCGACTGCGAGGGCTGCCAGAAGGTGATGGTGCCGAGTACGGCGAGCACGGCCGAGAACGGGTCGGCGGCGCCGGTGAAGCCGAGGCCCACATCCCTCCAGCCGTAGCCGAGGTTCGCCCAGAGCTGGCCGACCGAGTCGTGGAGCGGGAGCAGGCCGCCGCCGGTGAGGGCGCCGGAACCGGTCAGCGGGAAGAACAGCGCGACGCCGACGAGCAGGGCGACCAGCACCGCCCAGCCGCCGCCGGTGCCGAAGAAGTCGAGGTCCTGCTTCTCCCCCTGCTGGCGGACCATCGCGGCCTCGCGCTTGAGCGCATGGCTGCGACGCACCTCCGCGAAGGGGATCCGCAGCGGCGCGACGGCCGCCCAGCCCACCTCGCGGGCCGACGCCAGGCGCCGGCGCGCGTTGCTGACCGCGAGCCCCGAGAACGCCACGCGGAACGCCGCCCGCAGCTCGCCGCCGACGGAGCCCGGCTCCTTGCGCAGCAGCCGCAGCAGCCCGCGGAGGATGCCGAGCGGCACCAGCGCGAGCCAGTGCAGCGGGACGGCCCAGCCGGGCGCGTAGACCATCCGCCGGTGGAGCTGCGCGGCACGCCGCTCCCGCGCCAGGCGGCGCCGCACGGTCCACTTCGGCGAGAGGTTGGGCCCGGCCGTGCCGGCGCCGGCGACCGCGACGCGGGCGGACGCCACAAGGGTGACGCGGAACCCGGCGAGGCGTGCCCGCGTGCAGAAGTCGAGTCCGTCATCCACCGTCGGGAGGGCCGGGTCGAAGCCGTCGAGCCGCTCCCACAGCGCCTGGCGCACGAGCATTCCGGCGCTGGACACGGCGAGCACGTCGCTGAGGCCGTCGTGCTGCGCCTGGTCCAGCTCGTTCTCGACGAGGGGCACCGAGGCGCCGAACGGCGTCATCGCCTCGCCGAACTCGCGGATGAGAGCCGGATCGTCCCAATCCACCAGCTTGGGACCGACGACGGCGACCGAGGGCGAGACTTCGAGGGCCGCCAGCAGTGCTTCGAGGGCCTGCGGCTCGGGCGCGGTGTCCTGTGCGAGAAGCCAGAGCAGCTGCTCGGAATCCGCGGCGGGAGGGAGCACGCGCACGGCGGCGACGGCGGCGCCGAAGGAAAGCTTCTCGGGGACGCTCAGCAGCTGGGTGGGGTGGAACTCCGACAGCAGCCGGGTGGCGTCGTCGGCGGTCGCACAGTCGACGGCGATCACGGCGTCCGGTCGACGGGTCTGTTCCGCGAGGGCGTCGAGAGTGCGCTGCAGGCGGGGGCCGCCGCTCTGGGCGACGACGATGGCGGTGACTCTCGGATACATCGGGAGCCAGCCTAAGTCGGGGTCGCGCCGATCACGTCTTTGCGCCGGGCGCGGCGCGGATCAGAAGACGGTTCAGCCGGCGCGCTTGCGCAGTTTGCGGCGCTCGCGCTCGGACAGGCCGCCCCAGATCCCGAAACGCTCGTCGTTGGCGAGCGCGTACTCGAGGCACTGCGACCGCACCTCGCACGAGGTGCAGATGCGCTTCGCGTCGCGAGTGGAGCCGCCCTTCTCGGGGAAGAACGCCTCCGGGTCCGTCTGGGCGCACAGCGCGTCCGTCTGCCAGGCGAGCGGATTGTCGTCGTCGACAGCGGCTGCGCGGACGCCCGGCACCCCGAGCCGGACCGGATCGATGAACCAGTCGTCGGGTACTCCGGAACGATATTCAGGCACTGGCATATCGGTCTCCCCACCCATGAACTGCTGAAACACGAGATTCTCGCGTTCCCCTAATTACACCGGTGTCATTCGCTTACGTCAAGTCGCGAATCGTAAAGCCTTGACCGCCGGTCGAGAGTTCGCGACGCGCCGGGGAACGACAACAATCCCGACACGCCCGGCCGTCTCGGACGGGGTGCGGGAGGGTGTCAGGATGCCGCTTGCCGCGCTTCCCAGGCGCTGCGGACCATATCGTCGAGGGTGTGACGCATCGTCCAGTCGAGATCGCGCGCTGCGAGCTCGCCTGAGGCCACGATCCTCGCCGGATCGCCCACGCGTCGAGGCCCCACTTCTGGGGTGAAGTGGATGCCGGTCACCTCGGCCACGGTCGACATGATCTGCCCGACCGAGACGCCGTCGCCGCTGCCCAGGTTGTAGACGGGCTCGATCGGCTCCCCCGCATCCAATCGCTTCGCCGCTGCGACGTGCGAGGTCGCGAGGTCGGCGACGTGGATATAGTCGCGCACGCAGGTGCCGTCCGGGGTCGGGTAGTCGTCGCCGTTGATGCGCGGAGTCCGTCCCTCCACCAGCGCGTCGAACACGAGCGGGAACAGGTTGTGCGGACTGGTGTCGCGCAAGCCCGGTTCGCCGGACCCGACCACGTTGAAGTAGCGGAGGGAGGTGTGCCGCAGCCCGGTCGCGACGCCCTGGTCGCGCAGCAGCCACTCGCCGATCAGCTTCGACTCGCCGTACGGCGACTCCGGGCTCTTGGGCGTGCTCTCGGTGACGATGTCCACATCCGGCGTGCCATAGACCGCGGCGGAGGAGCTGAAGACGATCGCATCGACGCCCGCCTCCTGCATCGCGCCGAGCAGCACGGCCGTCGCCGTCACGTTCTGCTCGTAGGTGTGCAGCGGGCGCTGGACGGACACCCCGGCGTACTTGAAACCGGCCACGTGGACGACGCCGCTGACCGGGTTCTCGGCGAAGATGCGCGCCAGCAACTCGGCGTCGAGGATGCTGCCGCGGTAGAAGGGGACCTCGCTCGGCACGAACTCCGCGTGGCCGCTCGACAGGTCGTCGACGACGACGACGTCGATGCCCTGCTCCCGGAACGCCCGCACCACGTGCGCTCCGATGTAGCCTGCGCCTCCGGTCACCAACCACGCCACGGGGGTCCTCCTGATCGTTCGCCAACGGGATGCGGCCACACTATCGGTCCCGGGAGCAAGGCCGAGATTCGTCACGAATGTGCACCTACACGCGGCTCAAGCGACGATTCGTCACGAATGTGCACCTACACGCGGCTCAAGCGACGATTCGTCACGAATGTGCGGGACAGGCAGTGCGCGAGGCGAGGCCGGAGGCGAGCTCAGACGAAGGCCGCGTGGCCGGTGATCGCGCGGCCGACGATGAGCGTGTTCATCTCGCGCGTGCCCTCGTAGGAGTACAGGGCCTCCGCGTCGGCGAAGAAGCGCGCGACGTCGTACTCGAGCACGATGCCGTTGCCGCCGAGCGCCTCGCGGCACCACGCGACCGTCTCGCGCATCCGCGCGGTGGCGAACGCCTTCGCGAGCGCCGAATGCTCGTCGCGCTGCTCGCCGTCGTCGAGCATCTGCGAGACGCGGGTGCAGAGCCCGATGGAGGCGGTGATGTTGCCGATGGACTTGACGAGCAGATCCTGGATCAGCTGGTGCCCGGCGATCGGCTTGCCGAACTGCTCGCGCTCCGTCGTGTAGCGCAGCGCCGCCTCGTAGGCACCGACGGCGACCCCGATGGCCGCCCACGCCACCTCGGCGCGGGTCAGCCGCAGCACGCTGGCCGTGTCCGTGAAGCTGTTCGCGTTCTGGAGGCGCATCGACTCCGGGACGACGACGTTCTCGAGCGTGATGTCCGCGTTCTGCACGATCCGGAGCGACTGCTTGCCTTCGATCTTCGTCGCGGTGTAGCCCGGGCTGGACGAGGGCACGATGAAGCCCTTCACCTGGCCGTCTTCGGCGCTCTTCGCCCAGATGATGGTGATGTCGCTGAAGGTGGCGTTGCCGATCCAGCGCTTGGAGCCGTTCAGGACCCAGTTGTCGCCGTCGCGCGTGGCCACCGTCTTCAGCCCGCGCGCCGAGTCGGAGCCTGAGGTCGGCTCGGTGAGGCCGAAGGCCCCGAGGACCTCGCCGCTCGCGAGCTTCGGCATCCACTCTGCGCGCTGCTCGTCCGAACCGCAGACGCCGAGGGCTCCGAGCGCCAGGCCGTTCTGGACGCCGACGTAGGTGCTCACCGAGGCGTCCACCCGGGCCAGCTCCAGCGCGACCCAGCCGCGGAACACGGCCGAGTTCTCGAAGGCCGCCGTCTCCGGGAAGCCGAGACCGATGACGTCGTTCCTGTGGAGCACATCGACGGTCCGGCGCGGGAACTCCGCCTTCTCCCAGTTCTCGTTGACGATCGGTTTGAGCTCCGACTCGAGGTCGGCACGCAGCGTCGTCAGGAAGTCCTTCTCCCGGTCGGTGAGCTGGTTCGCGAAGCCGTAGAAGTCGCCGGCGATGGTCTCGAAGGGCATGTGTGCTCCAGTGCGTCCACAGGGATGGTCGGGCGCCGTCAGCCTAGGGACCGCACCGATGGCAGGACAAAGCGATTGGTAGTTTGGTCCAACGGAACAAAAGGGATGAGGACGCATGTTTGTGCGCATCGGCAACACCCCGCGCGACTACGCCTGGGGTTCCACGACCGCGATGGCCGAACTGCTCGGCACGGAGCCGAGCGGCCGGCCGGAGGCGGAGCTGTGGCTGGGCGCTCATCCCGGGTCCCCCGCGCGGGTGCTCGACCCGGAGCTCGCCGGCGGGGCGGAGGACCTCGCCGCCTGGGAACGGACGAGCGACCTCCCGTACCTGCTGAAGGTCCTCGCCGCCGAAAGCCCGCTGTCACTCCAGGCGCATCCCTCCTCCGAGCAGGCCCGGGCGGGATTCGAGCGCGAGAACGCGGCGGGCCTTTCGCCCGACTCCCCGGACCGCAACTACAAGGACCCGTTCCACAAGCCGGAGCTCATCTTCGCCCTCAGCGACCCCTTCGAGGCGCTGTGCGGGTTCCGCGACCCGGCCGAGAGCCGGGCGGCGCTGGAGCGCCTCGCGGCCGCAGCGACGGGCGGCGCCGTCCTCTCCGGCTTCGCGCGGACGCTCGAGGGCGATCCGGCTGCCGTGCTGCGACACGCGACCGAGTGGCTGCTCGGCGGCTACCCGGATGTGGACCTCCTCGTCGCCGAGGTGGTCCGCGCAGCGCGCGCCCTGCCGGACGACCGGGATGCGCAGACCGTGCGGATGGTCGACGACGCGTTCCCCGGCGACCCGGGCATCGTGCTCGCGCTGCTGCTCAACCGGGCGACGCTGCGGCCAGGCGAGGTCCTGTACCTGCCGGCGGGCAACATCCACGCGTACCTGCGCGGGCTGGGGATCGAGCTGATGGCGGCATCCGATAACGTGCTCCGCGGCGGCCTCACGCGCAAGCGCATCGACGTCCCGGAGCTCGTCTCCGTGCTGGACTTCACGCCGATCCGGCCGACGCCGCTCGCCCCCGGGCATCCTGCGCCGGGCGTCGAGACGTTCCGGCCGGACATTCCCGACTTCGCCCTCGAGCACATCGCGCTCGCGGGAGACGTCGACAGGGCGACCGTGCCGCTCCCCGGCCCGGCGATCGCGCTGGCGACGGCGGGCGACATCGAACTGCGCGGTGCGACCGGGTCGCTGCGGCTGGAGCGCGGCCAGGCCGCGATCATCACGGAGGAGAGCGAGCTCACGGCGAGCGGGCAGGGTGTGCTGTTCGTGGCGCATCCCAACGGCTGAGCGCGCGCGGCAACCGGCGCCCACCCACTGACCTGTCCGTTATCCTGCCGAAGTGACCACCCCGCGCGTCCCGCCCCCCGCCCGACCCGGGGCCGCGCGCCCTGCACCCCGTCGCTCCGGAGTGGATCCGGCCCGCGTCGCCGCGGTGCGGACCACGACGGGGACAGCGGAGGCGGTCCTCGCGTCCTTCGCGCTGTTCACCCTGTTCGCCGGCGACTTCTGGCGCAACCTGATCAGCTGGCCCGGCTACTTCGTGCTCGTCGGTGTTCTGACCGTCGTGATCGGCGTTGTCGTCGTCCGCTCGCGTCCGCGATTCCGCTGGCGGAGCACGCCGAAGACGATCGTGGTGTTCCTGGCGCTGGCGATCGTCTCCCTCGCCTGGTCGGCCTACCCCGGCGCGACCGCGCTCGGCGTGGTGGCCCAGCTGGCGACCACCCTGGGCGGGCTCTTCCTCGGGCTCCGGCTCGGCTGGCCGGGGCTGCTGAGCGCGCTGGGCAACGCGTTCCGCTGGATCCTCGGGCTGTCGCTCCTCTTCGAGCTCGTCGTCGCTGCGATCGTCCGGCATCCGGTCCTCCCGCTCACCCCGGCCCAGCCGGTGCCCGCGGGCCATCTCCCCTCGGCCTTCTACTGGAGCCGCGACCTGCTGTTCCACGGCGGCCCGATCCAGGGCATCCTCGGCAACAGCAACCTGCTGGCCATGATCGCGCTGCTGTCGCTGATCGTGTTCGGCATCCAGCTCGCCGACCGCACCGTGCGCCGCGGGTCCGCGATCACGTGGCTCGTCCTCGCGGCGCTCACCCTCGCGCTGACCCGGTCGGCCACGGTCATCGCCGCAGCGCTCGTCACGGCGGTCGTGCTGGGCTTCGCCCTCTGGATGCGGCGGGCCGGCCCCGCGCGCCGCACCCCGGTCTATGTCACGGCGTTCGCCCTCCTCGCCGCGGGCATCGTCCTCATCTCGGTCTTCGCCTCGCGCATCCCGGCCCTGTTCGGCAAGAGCGAGGACCTCACCGGCCGGCTCGACATCTGGCATGCCGTGATCGGGCTGGCGCAGCAGCGCCCGGTGGCCGGCTGGGGATGGGTCAGCTACTGGGCGCCGTGGGTGAAGCCCTTCAAGGGCCTCGCGACGCGAGGCGGCGTCGAGTACCTGCAGGCCCACAACGCCTGGCTGGACGTCTGGCTGCAGCTCGGCATCGCCGGGCTCGTGGTGTTCGTCCTGCTGGTGCTGACCACTCTGGGGCGCTCCTGGTTCCTTGCGGTCGACCGGCCGCGCTTCACCGTCGCGGACGACCAGCCGTATCGCGCCGTCGCCCTTCTGCCGCTGCTGCTGATGGCCGCGCTCATCGCGCAGAGCTTCGCCGAGAGCCGCATCCTCATCGAGGGAGGCTGGGCGCTCCTGGTCGCCCTCGCAGTGGCCACCAAGCGGACCGCGCCGTAGCCGCACCCGTAGTCTGTGAACATGGCAACGCCCCCACGGACCCTGGTGCCGCCCGCGGTGACCGAGTTCCTGGGGTCTGCCCGTTTCACCTCGACCCTCGCCCTCCTCGCGGTGATCACCGGGTTCTCGACGCACGCCATCCGCGGCCTGATCGGATGGCCAGGGCTGATCGGCGCCCTCGCCGTCCTCGTGGTGCTCGCCGCGCTGTCGTTCGCAGCGCAGTGGCGACTCATCGAATGGCACGGGCTGCTGCCCATCTCGGCGCTGCTGTTCGTGGGGTGGTGCGCGGCGTCGATCCTGTGGAGCCAGTACCAGTGGGCGTCCTTCGCCGGGGTGATCTACCAGCTGATCTTCGCGTTCCTGGCGGTGTACATCGCCCTCGTCCGCGACGCCATCCAGATCGTCCGCGTCGTCGGTGACGCGCTGCGGTTCCTTCTGACCCTGTCCCTGGCGCTGGAGGTGATGAGCGGCCTGCTGCTCGACGCGCCGATGCGGTTCCTGGGCATCCAGGGCAACCTCGCGGTCGGAGGACCGATCCAGGGACTGTTCGGCACCCGCAACCAGCTGAGCATCGTGGCCCTGATCGCGTTCGTCACCTTCCTGGTCGAACTGCGGACGCGCTCGGTGCGTCCCCCGGTCGCGACGTACTCGATCATTCTGGCCGGGCTCTGCATCCTGTTCGCCCACTCCCCCGTGATCGCCGCGGTCTCGGTCGTCGTCGGGCTGGCGACCCTCGCGCTGTACCTTCTGCGGAAGACCACGACACAGCAGCGGCCCTACTTTCAGTGGGGTCTCGCGATCCTGACGGTCGCCGTGCTCGTCGTCGCGTACATCTACCGCACGCGGGTGATCGACCTGCTGAACGCCCGGGCGGACTTCCAGGTGCGCTACCAGCTGTGGATCCAGATCTGGCAGCTCATCCCCGTCCAGCAATCGATCGGCTGGGGCTGGGTCGGGTCCTGGCCCACGGACCTCTACCCGTTCACGGCCATCCAGGACAACACCGGCGTCTACCACTCCGACGGACTGAACGCCTACCTCGACGTGTACCTCCAGGTCGGGATCATCGGCCTGCTGCTCTTCGTCGCCCTGATCGGGCTGGCGTTCACGCGGTCGTGGCTGCTCGCCTCCAACCGCCGCAGCGTCGTCTACGCCTGGGCGCCGCTCGTGCTCGTCGCACTGCTCGTGACCAGCGTCTTCGAGAGCTCGATCCTGGTCGAGGCGGGATGGATGCTGCTGATCATCTGCACGGTCAAGGCGTCGCAGGGCATGAGCTGGCGGCTGCGGCTGCCGCACCGCGAACCGAGCTGACCGTCAGCGCGGAGCGGCCTCGGTGAGGACGCCGGCGCCCTGCATGCTCCGCGAGCGCAGCCACCAGAGGTGCACGGCGATGCCCACGGCGGGACCGGCCGCCAGCGCCAGCGCCGCGCGCGGCTGCAGCGGCAACGGAGCGAAGAGCAGCGCGATGGTCACGACGGACGCGGCCACCCACCCGATCGCGTAGCCGCCGTGGAGGTTGCGGGCGAGGACCGCCGCGCCGGTCACGCAGAGCACCCCGATCATCCCCGAGGAAGCGACGAGCGCGGTGAGCGTGCCCGCGTCGAGGTCGAACTGGCCGCCGAAGACGGCGACCACGACCGGGACCCCGAAAGCCCACGCGCACAGGCAGAGGACCGCGACGATGGCGGCGATGAGGGCCGAGAGCCGGAGCGCGAGCCGGCCGGCGCCTTGCGGCATGCGCGCGAACTGGCTGACCAGGAAGCTCGACAGCGCCATCAGCGGGACCAGGATGGGCGCACGCGTCAGGGTCACGCCGAGCACGAGGGAGCCGAGCTCGCGATGCCCGGACGGATTCGCGAAGAACGAGAGGATGAGCGGGAAGCCGTTGATCAGGACCGCCGTCGCCGAGGCCGCGATCATCGTGCGCAGCGTGTTCGACGCCAGCGTCCGCATCCGCTCGGGGACGAGTGCCCGGCGCAGGAGCGCGCGCGGAGCGGTCAGGATGACAGCACCGAGCGCCAGCGGGAACGGCAGGATGACCGCGAGCGCGAGCACCCAGGATTGCGTGGTCAGCGCGAGCGCGAGCAATACGAAGGCGACGCGCAGGATGCCGTCGACCGCGACCACGCCGGCCAGCTGCCGCCACATCCCGCTCCCCGCCATCACGCCGGAGCCGGCCGCCACCAGGCAGTTGAGCCCCGCGCCCACCGCCACGAAGATCGAGAGCCCCGCCTGCTCGCGCCCGAGCGCCGGCACCGCCCACAGCAGTGCGGTCAGAAGCACCGCCACAGCGACGAGGACGGCCAGGACCGCGGCGAACAGCCAGAGAGAGGACCGGTGCCCGCCTCGGTCGCCGTGCTCGGCGAGCGGGGCGCTCTGCGCGACCGCGCGGGTCGCCTCCTGCTGCACGCCGAACAGCACCCCGACCACGAGGAAGAGGGCGGACCAGAACACCGAGAACACCGCGTAGCCCGCCGCTCCACTCGCGGTGAAGACACGCCAGGTGACGACGTAACCGCTCAGTCCCGAGACGACCGTGGCCCCGAGGATCAGCGCGACCGAGGATCGCGCGCTCCGGGTGCGGACGTCGCCGTCGGCGCGAGCGGGCAGCGGCTCGTTGAGGGGTTCGTAGCTGGTGATGGGTGCCTCCGGGGGACGGATCTCAGGCTGATCGCCCGTGAGGTGCATTCAACCATGCGGCAGCCGGGGAGACCGTGGAGGGCGGCCCGTCCGGCTGCCACACGGCCGCGGAACTGGTATTTTCGACTGCGGACGCCGCATCCGGATGGGCGCCATCCAGCTCGAGAGGACCACCACGTGACGTTCGTCGCCGCCGATGCCATCGTGTCCGCCGATCGGGGCAGTGCGGACACCCGCGCAGAGGCGGGACGCTGATGGCGGCGCTGCGCTACGGGGTCGTCGGCCTCGGCGTGATGGGACGCAACCATGCGCGCGTGATCCGGGAGCTGGACGGGATCGAGCTGGCGGCGGTCGTCGACCCGTTCGCCGTCGACGACGACATCGCCGGGGCCCCCCTCCTGCCCGACCTGGACCGCCTCCTCGAAGCGCGCATCGACGCGGCCGTCGTCGCCGTGCCCACGACGGCCCACGAAGAGGTCGCCCTCCGGCTCGCCGAGGCCGGCGTACACGTCCTGGTCGAGAAGCCAATCGCCGCGGATGTGACGCAGGGCCGCCGGATGACCGACGCCTTCCGCTCCCGGGGTCTGGTCGGCGCGGTCGGCCACATCGAGCGCTTCAACCCGGCGTTGCAGGCTCTCCGGCAACGGCTGGAGGCCGGAGAACTGGGCGAGGTCTATCAGATCGCCACACGCCGCCAGGGGCCGTTCCCCGTCCGCATCGCCGACGTCGGCGTGATCAAGGACCTGGCGACCCATGACATCGACCTCACCTCCTGGCTCGCGCAGAGTCCGTTCCGCTCGGTGCACGCCAACACCTCGCGCCGCAGCGGCCGCCCGCACGAGGACCTGGTCGCCTTCAACGGCCGGCTGGGCGACGGGACGATCACGAACCACCTCGTCAACTGGATGTCGCCGATGAAGGAGCGCATCACGGTCGTCACGGGCGAATCCGGGGCGTTCGTCGCCGACACCCTCAGCGGCGATCTGACCTTCTACGAGAACGGCACCGACGCGACGGAGTGGGACGCGGTCTCCGCCTTCCGCGGTGTCGCCGAGGGATCCGTCATCCGCTTCGCCTTGAAGAAGCGGGAACCGCTCCGGATCGAGCACGAAGCCTTCCGGGACGCCATCCTCCACGATCGACCAGGCATCGTCACGATGGAGCAGGGACTCGCCACGCTGGCCGTCGCCGAAGCGGTCATGCGCTCTGCCGCGGACCAGCGCGAGGTCGTCATCGACGACGTCTCCGGAGTGAGCGAGGAGATCCGATGACGACCGACGTGGACGCGGCGGACCTGAACGACGCCGGAACAACCGATGCGGGCGCAGCGGACGTGGATGCGACGGGCACGAAGGACGGCGGCCCGACCCGGGCGCCCCGTACCGGTCTCCTCGGCCTCAGCCGCGGGCGGACGGTCTTCGCCGCGCTCATCCCGGTGATGCTGCTGGTGGCTCTGCTCTCCTGGGCCTTCGCCTCACCCGTCGGCGCGAGCCCGGACGAGGACTACCATCTGGGCAGCATCTGGTGCGCTCAGGGCGACCGTGCGGGCTTCTGCGAGTCGACCGCCGATCCCGGCGTGAAGATGGTCCCGGCGGCGGTCACCAAATCCGCCAAATGCTACGCGTTCAACACCCAGAAGAGCGGGGCCTGTCCTGCGGCGGGAACGCAGAAGCTCGAGGCGTCGAAGCGGGGCACCTTCAACGACCACGGCTACCCGCCGGTGTTCTACGTCACCATGAGCGTCTTCGTGAGCCACCACACGGCGACCTCGGTGCTGGCGATGCGCGCCTTCAACGCCCTGCTCTTCGTCGGCCTCCTGACCGCGCTCTTCCTCCTGCTGTCGCCCCGGCGGAGACCGCTCGTGCTGTGGGGCGGGATCATCGCGCTGGTCCCGTTCGGGATGTTCATCATCCCGAGCGTGAACCCCTCCGGATGGGCGGCGACCTCCGCCGTGACCCTGTGGCTGTGCCTGGTCGGGTTCTATGAGGCCGAGACCCGGGGGCGGACCATCGCCCTCGGCGCCCTCGCGACGGTCGCCACCGTCATGGGGGCGGGCGCACGCTCCGATGCGGCCACCTACTCGGTGCTCGCCATGATCGTCGTCGCGCTGCTCAAGGCCGAGCGCACCCGGTCCTTCTGGATGCGCTCCATCCTCACGCTCGTTCTGGCCATCGTGTGCGTGATCTTCTTCCTCACGGGCAGCCAGGGCGGCGTGATCAACCCGGAGACCGCCACGCCGTTGTCGGGTCATCAGACGCTGGCGCTCGCGGTCGGCAACCTGCTCCAGCTCCCCACGCTCTGGGTGGGCACGCTCGGGACCTGGGGCCTGGGCTGGCTCGACACCCTGATGCCCGCCATCGTCTGGATGCCGTCCACGACCCTCGTCGCCGGTGTGGCCTTCGGCGCTCTGCGGAAGGCGCCGCTGCGCAAGGTCCTGGCGGTCGGGCTCGTGGGGCTGGCGCTGGTGGCCGTGCCCCTCTACGTCCTCGTCCACGACCGGGTGGCGGTGGGATCCGGCGTGCAGCCGCGCTACATCTACCCGCTCATCCTCCTCTTCGTGGGCGTCTGCCTCTGGGGTATCCGGCGCCTGGGCCTGGGTATGTCCGGCCTCCAGCTCATCCTCATCGTCGGCGGCCTCTGGATCGCGAACCACGTCGCGCTGTACACGAACCTCCGGCGCTACGTCACCGGCACCCTCGCCCAGGGCCTCAACCTGGACGCCGGGGACACGTGGTGGTGGGCGCTCCCGTTCGGCCCGATGTGGGTCTGGATCGTCGGTTCGCTCGCCTTCCTCGCCATGCTCGCCGCTGCGGCGATCGTGGCCTGGCCAGTCGGCACGTTCGGCCTGAACCGGCGCCGCACCCCCGCCTGAGACCCTCTGGCGCCCGTGCGAAGATAGTACGGACCGAGCCAGGTACCCACCCGACGAAGGCCTTCTCCCCACGTGACCATCGACATCATGATGCCGTTCTACGGCGACCCGGATCAGCTCCGCGCCGCCGTGAGCAGTGCGCTTGCGCAGACCGACCCGGACTGGCGCCTCGTGGTCATCGACGACCAGTACCCCGACCGGGCGCCCGGCGAATGGGTGCGAAGCCTCGGCGACCCCCGCGTGCAGTACCTGCTCAACGAGACGAACCTCGGCGTGAGCGGCAACTTCTCGCGGTCCCTCGATCTGGTGGAGAGCGAGCACTTCGTCCTGATGGGGTGCGACGACGTGCTCGAACCGGGCTACATCGCGCAGATGCGCGCGGCCATCGAGCGCTTCCCCGGCACGTCGTACTTCCAGCCGGCGGTGAGCGTCATCTCCGATCGCGGGAATGACATCCTCCCGCTCGCCGACCGTGTGAAGCGCTGGTCGCGTCCCTCCAGCCCGCAACCGGTCATCCTGCGCGGCGAGCCGCTCGCCGTCAGCCTGCTGCGCGGAAACTGGACCTACTTCCCGTCGATCTGCTGGCGCACAGAGGCCGTCCGCCAGGCCGAGGGCTTCGATCCTGACTACGAGATCGTCCTCGACCTCGCCCTCCAGCTGACGATCATCGCCGCGGGCGGCACGATGGCCCTGCTCCCGGAGCGCACCTTCCGCTACCGCCGGCACGAGGCCAGCGTGTCCTCGGCGACGGCCCGCTACGGCGGCCGCTTCGATGAGGAGCGCCGTTTCTTCCAGAACGTCGCGGGCGACATGGAGGCGATGGGATGGCACCATGCGGCCCGCGCGGCGCGCCGTCATGTGACCAGCCGGCTGAACGCGGCGACGAAGCTCCCCCGGGCGCTGCGCGTCGGCGACCGCGACGGGAGCAGCTCGCTGCTGCGCCATGTCTTCACCAATCGGACGGTCCGATGAGCACCGGAGCGGGCGGAACGCGATCAAGTAAGGTGAGTGCCATGCCACCGTCCCTCGCGCGGACACTCATCGTCATGCCCGCCTACAACGAGGAGGCGTCGGTCGCTGCGGTCGTCGCCGAGGTCCACGAGAAGCTGCCCGGGACCGCCGTACTGGTCGTCGACGACGGGTCATTGGATGCCACGGCGCGGCGCGCGCATGACGCCGGTGCCCTCGTGGCGCGCCTCCCGTTCAACATGGGGGTGGGCGGCGCCATGCGGCTCGGCTTCCAGTACGCGCTGTCGAACGGATACGACGTGGTCGTGCAGATCGACTCGGATGGTCAGCACGACCCGGCCGCTGTCCCTTCGCTCCTCGAGGCGCTCGCCGACTCCGACATCGCGATCGGCGCCCGCTTCTCCGGCGAGGGTCAGTACGAAGTCCGCGGTCCCCGCAAGTGGGCGATGCGGCTCCTCTCGGTGGTGCTCAGCCGGATCACCGGAACGAAGCTGAACGACACCACCAGCGGGTTCAAGGCGAACGGCCCCCGTGCCGTCGAGCTCTTCGCGCGGGCCTACCCGGCCGAGTACCTGGGCGACACGGTCGAGGCCCTGGTCATCGCCGCCCGGGCGCAGCTGAAAGTCAGTCAGACCCCGGTCTCGATGCGTCCGCGCACCACGGGCACCCCCAGCCACAACCCGTTCAAGTCCGCCGTGTACCTCGCCCGCGCCTTCCTTGCCCTCGTCGTCGCGGTGATCCGCCCGCGGCACGCCATCACCGAAACGGCCATCGCCTGACCATGTCACTGCTCAGCTACATCTTCGGCATCGTCGCGGCGCTCGTCACCCTCGCCGTCGTCATCGAAATGCTCCGGCGCGGGCGGATGCGCGAACGGCACGCCATCTGGTGGCTGATCGCCGGCACCCTCGCGCTGATCATCGGCGTCTTCCCCCAGATCCTGAACTGGCTGTCCGAGCTCCTCGGGGTCGGTCTGCCGGTCAACCTGGTGTTCTTCGTCAGCATCGCGGTGCTGTTCCTGGTCTGCATCCAGCACAGCTCGGAACTGACCCAGCTGGAGAGCAAGACGCGGACTCTGGCCGAGCGGCACGCGATCCTGCAACTGGAGGTCGAGCAGCTGAAGGACCATGTGGCCGCACTGACCGACGGGAAGGACTAGGCGGTGTCGCTTCGGGCACCGTGGTCTCCTCGCCGTGTGCTCCTGGTGACGTGGGCCCTCCTCTCGGCGCTGTCGGCCGTGTGGGCGCTGGCCACCCCGATCGCAGCATCGCCGGATGAGCCGGCCCACATCATCCGTGCGGCCAGCGTCGTCCGGGGTCAGCTGGTCGGGACGCCCTCGCCGGAGGGCCATGTCGTGAGTGTCCCGCGGTACATCGCGGACACCCAGAGCGAGACGTGCTTCGCCTTCCACCCCGCGGTGACCGCCGACTGCTCCCACCTCGCCGACCGGGACCCGGGCGCGACGACCACCGCCACGACGACCGCCGGCCTCTACAACCCGCTGTACTACTACGCGGTCGGATGGCCCAGCCTCCTCTTCACGAACGACGCCGGCATCTACGCGATGCGGATCGTCAGCGGCGTACTGACATCGCTCTTCGCCGCGCTCGCACTCGCGCTGCTCTGGCGCCGGGAGGGATCGCCCCTCGTCGTGCTCGGATTCGCGATCTCGGTTACACCGCTCCTGCTCTTCCTGGATGCGTCCGTCAACCCGAACGGCCTGGAGGCGACCGCGACCCTGGCGGTCTTCGCCGGGATGCTGGCGATCGTCCGCGGCGCGAAGGACCTGCCGATCGCGCAGCAGGCCGCCGCCGTGGCGGTCTCCGGCTTCATCGCTGTCAACGCGCGGGGTCTGTCTCCGCTGTGGGTCCTCGTCGCCGTCGTGCTGCCCCTGGTGCTCGTCGGCCGTCATGAGCTGGCGGCGCTGTTCCGGCGGCGGGCGGTGATCGTGACCGCGGCGGTCGTCGCCCTCGGAACCGTCGCCGCGATGGCGTGGACTCTGGGGACCAACTCCCTCCTGAACGCTGTCGACCATCCCGAGTCGACCCCCCAGCGGTACGCAGGTGTCGGGACGAATCCCTTCAGCGGCTTCTTCATCACACTCGAGCGCACGGTCGAGTATGCGCACGGGGTCATCGGGATCTTCGGCTGGCTGGACACCCCGGCCCCGCCCGAGGTGTTCTTCGTGTGGTCGGCCGTCATCGGAGCGCTCCTGCTGGCAGCGTTCGTGCTGCTGCGCTCGCGCGCACTGCTGCTCGCCGGACTCCTCCTCACCTCGTTCGTCCTGCTCCCCCCGATCGTCCAGGGGGTCTACATCACCGGCGGCGGCATCATCTGGCAGGGTCGCTACGCTCTTCCGCTGTTCCTCTGCCTCATCGTCGGGCTCGCGGTGCTCCTCTCGGATCGGCTCGTGATCTCCGCGCGCACGGGCTCCTGGCGGCGGCTCTCGTGGATCGTCGTGGTCGCTCTCGGAGCCGCGCAGGTCTACGCGTTCGAGAACACCCTGCGCCGGTACTCGGTCAGTGAGATCGGCTCGCTCAAGGTCTTCCTCATCGGCTCTCCGCCGTGGGCGCCGCCCGGAGGCACCCTGCTCCTCCTCGTGCTCTTCACCCTCCTGGTCGCCGTCGCGGGGTGGCTGACGCTCCGGATCGCCCTGGCGGACCGGCGCGACGCGCCGGACACCGCCATCGCTGCCGCGGGGTGACGATCGTCCGCTAGGGTGTGGCCGTGAACGCTGCCACCGAAGCCGGCCCCCGGGAACGTCCCGTCAGGGCGCTGACTCCTGCGACGCTCCGGTGAGCACCCCGGTCGACCAGCGGCGGCCGGAGGTCTCCCAGGTCGTCGTCGTCACGGAAGAGGTCCCGGCCCGTCGCCCGCTGGTCTCGTTCTTCGTCGCCTGGGCTGTCCTGGTTCTCCTCGGCGCCGTCTGGGCCTGGGCCACGCCGCCGTCGGCCTCGCCGGACGAACCGGCCCACATCGTGCGCGCCGCGAGCGTGGTCCGCGGAGAGCTGTTCGGGCGGCCGTCCGCGTCGGGCAACCTCGTACACGTGCCGCAGTACGTCGCAGACGCGCACCGCACGACCTGTTACGCCTTCCAGCCGTCCGTCCCCGCCGCCTGTCCGCTCCCGAGCGGTGAGGATACCCGAGCGACCGTCATCGCGCCCACCTCGGCCGGGCTCTACAACCCGCTGTACTACTACGCGGTGGGATGGCCGTCCCTGCTGTTCGGCGATGCCGGCGGACTCCTGGCGATGCGGCTGGCGAGCGCCGTGCTGTCCGCGCTGTTCGCGGCCCTCGCCTTCTCGATGGTGATGACGTTCAGGGAGCGGCGGCTTCCCGTGCTGGCCTTCGCCGTCGCCGTGACGCCGATGGTCCTGTTCCTGAGCGGCACGGTCAACCCGAGCGCTGTGGAGGCGACGGCGACCCTCGCGGTGTTCTGCGGCATGCTGGCGGTCACCCTCTCGCCGGATCCCGCCCGGTTGCCCGCGCGCGCGGCCGTCGTCGCCGTCTCGGCGATCGTCGCGGTCAACGCGCGGGGGCTGTCCCCGCTCTGGGTGCTGGCCGCCCTGGCCGTCCCGCTTCTTCTCGTGGGCGGCCGGACAGCGCTCCAGCTGCTGAGACAGCGCTCGGTCCTCCTCGCCATCGCAGCCGTCGCCGTCGGGACGATCGCCGCCCTGGGATGGACGCTCGCCACCAACTCGCTCGCCAACGCGATCGCGCATCCCGAGGACGCCCTGCAGTTCCCGGGCGTCGGCGCCTCGCCCTTCACCGGCTTCCAGCGCGTGCTGGTGGGCACCGTGGGCTACTCGCAGGGCCTCGTGGGCTTGTTCGGCTGGCTCGACACACCGGCGCCCGAGGCCGTGCTCTTCGCGTGGGGCGTCGCCATCGGCTCCCTCGCGATCGGAGCGCTCCTCGTGCTCCGCGGGCGGCGGCTGCTGGTCGCCGCGGTGCTCGTCGGCGCCTTCCTGCTGCTGCCCGCGCTCGTGCAGGCCGTGTACATCCACGGCGGCGGGATGATCTGGCAGGGTCGCTACAACCTGCCGCTCTTCCTCTGCCTCGTCGTCGGCCTGGCCGCTCTGCTCGACGGCTCGGCCTTCCGGTCGCCGCACACCTGGCGGCGGCTGCGCATCCTGCTCCTCGGCGGGGCGCTGCTCGGGCAGCTGTGGGCCTTCGCCGCCGCCCTGCGCCGCTACGCCGTGGGGGCGAACGGCTCGGTGAGGACCTTCCTGTTCGGCTCACCCGCATGGACACCGCCGGGCGGCGTCATCCTCGTGCTCGTCGTAGCGGCCGTCGTCTTCGCGGTCGCCGCCTTCCTGCTGTACCGTGCGACGGCGAGCGAGGGTGGGGAGCGCCGGATCAGGAGGGTTG
This sequence comes from Leifsonia sp. HAY1-4F, assembly GCF_056755275.1. NCBI lineage: Bacteria > Bacillati > Actinomycetota > Actinomycetes > Micrococcales > Microbacteriaceae > Leifsonia > Leifsonia sp. HAY1-4F. Next base: position 16,350 of record NZ_JBNDHX010000022.1, on the reverse strand, counting down.
CAGCAGGTCCCGCAACACGTCCAGCCGTCGCCGGCTAGCGAGGCGCCCGTAGTCGCCGCCTCGGGCGAGGCGGATCACCGGGATCAGACGCGCCAGCCGGTTGGCGGGCAGCGCCGCCCTGGCCGCCTCGAAAACCGCCTTCTGCTCGGCGAGCGCGCGGTGCTCCGCGGGAACGCCGTCCGACGCGGCCAGCCTGTCGGCGAGGATGCGCGAGCGGGCGGCCAGCATCCGGTTCCGGTCGCCACGCCGTCCGAGGACGCGGCCGACCTTGTGGCGCAGCGTCGGGTCGCTTGCGCCGATCTGGTTCTCGTCGTGCCGCCGGTACCGGGTGAGCGGCCGTTCGCTGAGGTCGAGCCGGTCACGGGCCGCCGCCTGGATCGCCAGCCACTCGTCGTGCACCCACTCGGACGGGAACGGGAGCGCCTCCCGCAGTAGCCCGGCGGAGATCATGGCCGTCGCGCCCGTGGCGAGGTTGCGGCGGACGAAGGCCTCGAACGCGTGCCCGGAGTGGACGGCCGCACGCTCCTCGTCGCTGACCTCCAGCACCTCGAAGAGGGTGCCGCCGACCGGCAGGCTGTCATCGCCGATGAGGGTGGCGTCCGTGTGGAGGAAGCCGAGACCCGGGCGGGCGGCGAAGTAGGCTGCCAGACGCTCGAGCTTGTCGGGCACCCACTCGTCGTCCTGGTCGCTCAGTGCGATGAGGTCGCCGTCGCAGGCGCGGAGGGCCTGCTCGAAGTTCGCCGTGACGCCGAGCGGCGTCTCATTGCGGAGGATCACCAGCCGCGGCGTCGGTGCGCCCGCTGCCCGATGCGCGGCGACCTCCTCCTCCACGACGGTCAGCGTGGCGTCGACCGAGGCGTCGTCGGACACCACGAGCTGGTCGGGCGGGAGCGTCTGGGCGAGGATGCCGGCGAGCTGCCGTCGCACGTAGCGGGCGCCGTTGTGCGTGCACAGGGCGACCGAGATGGATGCGCGACTCGCGCCGCTCGCGCCGGACGCGTCGCTCACCGGCGCCCCAGCCGGCTCCGGATCTTCTTCGTCACGACGGCCGGGCCCCCGTTGCGCAGGTAGTGGAAGAACAGACCGACGTCATGGCGGACCCCGTGCTTCTTGCGCCGCTGGGTGGTGCGGCGCGCCGGAGCCCCCTGCCCCACGACACCGCGGGCGACCAGGTCGGCCGCATGCCGGGGCTCGGAGACGAAGTCGACCAGGGGGGCGAGGACCACGCTCCAGAAGTAGCGCTGGCGCACGCGGGCGAGGTTGCGCTTGGCGGCGCGGATGAACTTCTCGTCGAACAGCACCATCTCCAGAGCCGCGACCAGCGCATCCACATCGCCGGAGGGGACGACCACGCCCAGTTTCTCCTCCTCGACCAGCTGAGCGAAGTGATCGCCTTCGGTGACGACCATCGGGAGGCCGGCCCACAGGTAGTCGAGGATGCGCGTGCGGAACGAGAAGGTCGTCTCGACGTGCGAGAAGTGCGTGCTGACGCCGGCATCCGCCTCGGTGAGGTAGTTCTGCCGGTCCGCGTAGTCCACCCACGAGCTGTTGAAGAAGACCACGGAGTCGAGCACGCCGAGGTCGCGGGCCAGCTGCCGCGACTCCGCGACGATGCCCATCTCCGGGACGCCGGGATGCGGATGCTTGGTCCCCTGGAAGAACAGGCGGACATCGCCATGGGTCTCCGACAGGCGGGCGACGGCCTCGATGAGCGACTTCGGATCGAACCAGTTGTAGAGGCCGCCGCTCCAGAGCAGCAGCTTGTCGTCGGGGCCGATGCCGGGCTGGACGCCCTTCAGCACATCCCGCTCGTGTGCGGGCGGCGTCTCCGACAGCCCGAACGGTACGACGTCGATGAGGCCCTCGAGGTCCGGGTCGTCGTCGTAGTTCGCCGGGTTGATCCGGCCGAGCGCGGCGAGCTGCCCGAGGTAGAAGTGCCGCTGGCGCTCGGAGGCGCAGAGGAAGAAGTCGCCGCGCTCCAGCTGCTCGTTGAGGACGTCGGTGGCGTCGAGGACCTGCTTGTCCCACTGCGCGCGGCCGAGCTCCCTGCCCTGCTCCAGCTGCTCCAGGTGCATCGGGTCGTAGACGTCGGCCACGATGATCTTGTCCGTCTTCCGGAGGCTCTCGAACAGGGCCATCGCGAGGCCCTGGAAGACGATGACGTCGCTCTCGCGTTCCAGCGCCCGCATGGCGCGGTCATCGCCTGGACGCACGTGCACGACGTCGAAGGGCGCGGAGACCGGTTCGACCCCCGCCAGCGACACGAGCGTCACGACGTTGTCCTTCGCCAGCGCCTCGGCCATGCTCCAGGCGCGGATGGCCGGGCCGGCCATCTTCGCACCGATCGGGTCCCCCGTGATGACGAGGACCCGGGTGACGGCCGGCCGCTCCGTCACCGGGAAGGCGGTCGCCAGCTTGTCGTAGCCCTCCAGGTAGTGCTCGCCGGTGTAGGAGGGCGCATCCGTCTCGCCGAAGAGGGACCAGATGCGGCTGTCGGCGATGACCCGCGAGCCCTGGATGCGCTCCCGATCCGCTGCGAGACCGGGCAGGTGCTCGACGAACTGGTCGATCGCATAGACCGCCGCGACCGTCTCCTTATCGATCTCCATGGTCGGGTCGTTCGAGCCGCCCTTCCGCAGGTCGAACTCGGTCGAGTCGAGGCCGCCCTTGGCGATACCCCGCCGTACGGTGAGCGCCAGCGTCGCCGGAAGGACCTGCGCGAGAGCCTCGTCGCCCAGGTTCTTGTACTGCGCGAACAGCGCGTTGCGCTCCAGGAGGTAGCTCTCCTTGAAGACGCCGAAGGAGGACATCGAGGCGTGGTGCTTGTGGAAGGCCAGCGACGTCGGCTCATAGACGAAGCGGTGGCCGGCCAGGTTCAGCCGCCAGCCGAGGTCGACATCCTCGAAGAACATGAAGAAGCGCTCGTCGAAGCCGCCGAGCTGCTCGTACACCGAGCGCCGGACGAACATAGCGGAGCCGGTGCCGAAGAGCACATCCGTGGGGACATCCGGGGTGGAGGGTACGGGCTGGCCGGTCAGCGGCTTGTAGCCCTGGCCGAACCACGTCATCGCCGAGCCGATGTAGTCGACCTTGTCCCCGTCCCAGTCGAGCACCCGGCTCGCGACGGCGCCGACGCGGGAGCTCGACTCGAAACGCGCGACGGCGGCGCGGACCCACGCCGCATCGGGCTTGGCGTCGTTGTTCAGGAAGGCCACGTACTCCCCCGACGCCGACCGCACGCCCAGGTTGCAGCCCCCGGCGAAGCCGAGGTTCGCCTTGGACTCGATCAGCACGACGTGAGGCGCCTCACGGCGGAGGCGCTCGGCGCTGCCGTCGCCCGACGCGTTCTCCACCACGACGATCTCGAGACGGTCCGCCGGCCAGTCCAGCCGCCCGAGATGGTCGATTGCGGTCAGCGTGTCGTCGGTTCCTCGGAAGTTCACGAGGACGACCGAGACGACTCCGGGGCGCGTGGTGGGCATGCGATCCTTTCACTGGCGAATCCGCCCGCCAGCCTAGCAAAGCGGCCATCCGAGCCCCCCGCGCCCTCCCAGCCGATTGCTAAGCTGACCTGGTTCCACCCACCGCTCAACAGGACACGAGGTCTTCTCCGCGATGGATCACGCACGCTTCGCCATCACCGCACGGTCGACGAGCTTTCCGTGGCGATTGTTCTGCGGCGTCTTCGCCGGGCTGTTCCTGCTGATGGCCGCCTGGGCCCTCGCCACGCCCGTCTACTCCGTGCCGGACGAGCCGTCCCACGCCGTCCGCGCCGCTGCGGCCTGGCACGGCGAAGTGGTCGGGAACGGCATGCAGTTCGAGGCTCCGCGCTACCTGCTGATCGACGGGGCGGGCGTCTGCTACAACTCGGCGGTGGATCAGTCCGCGAACTGCATCGGGCCGATCGTCTCGGATGGGCGGCTGATCCCGTACACGAGCTCGGCCAACACGAACAGCCCGGTGTACTACGTGATGGCCGGCCTGCCGAGCGCCTTCCTCACCGGGGCGCCGGCGATCTACGGCATGCGCATCTTCTCCGCTGCGGTGACCTGCCTTCTGTTCGCGGCGCTGGCCGTCCTGCTCGTCCGCCTGCCCCGTGCCCGCTGGGTCGTGCTGCTCCCCGCCGCGGTGATCACCCCGATGGTCGTGTTCCTGGGCGGCTCCATCAACCCGAATGCCATCGAGATGGCCGCTGCCGGGGCACTCCTCGGATCGCTCCTGGTGCTCGCGAGAGAACGCCCGTCCGGGTGGCTTTTCGGGTTCTCGGTGGCGACGGCCATCGTCTCCGCCGCCTTCGTGACCGGGGGACGGAGCCTGGCGATGCTCTGGGTCGTATTCGCCGCCATCGCCGTCGTGGCACTGCTCCGCGTCGAGGACTGGCGCGCGCTGACGCGACGACGTTCCACCTGGATCGTCCTCGCCGTGCTCGCGGTGATCTGCCTCTTCGCCCTGTGGTGGTTCACGCGGCCCGAGAACACGGTCCACGCGGCCAAGGTCCCCTACCCGGGGAGCCTCTGGGGCGTCGCGCAGGACATGCTCGAGAAGACGTTCCTGTACTGGCGCCAGGACGCAGGCATCTTCGGCACGCTGAACGTCCCAGCTCCGGAGGGCGTCCAGACCCTCTGGTCCGCGGTGTTCGTCGCGCTCATCCTGTTCCCCCTCGTCCTCGGACGCGGACGCGAGCGCTGGGTGGCGGCGGGCTTCAGCGCCGTGCTCGTCGTCCTGCCGATCATGGTGCAGGTCGCGCTCTGGCGTCAGGTCGGCGACGTCTGGCAGGGCCGCTACATGCTCGCCGTCTTCCTCCAGCTCGCGATCGCGGGAGGACTCGCGCTCGACCGCGTCGTCGGGCGGAGCGCGGCTGCCGACGCACCCGGCGAGGACCTCGCGCAACGCCGCACGGTGTCCGTGCTCCGGGCCGTTCTCGTGCTGCTCGGGATCGCGCAGCTCGCGTCGTTCCTGTTCACGCTGCGCCGGTACGCGTCGCCCGAGCGTTCGTGGTTCCAGTTCCTGCTCCACCCCGAATGGCAGCCTCCCGGAACCACCATCGGGCTGACGCTGCTCACCCTGGTCGCGCTCGGGCTGTCGACCGTCTGGGTCTGGCGATCCCTCCCGCGCCTCTTCGAGCCCGTCCCCACCTGGGACGCGGAACCCTCCGGCCTCCCGGCGGACGAGCCCGTCTCGAGCCGCTCCGCCTAGCCTCCGCCCCCGCCGCCATTCGTCACGAATGTTGCTTCCAGGCCCGGCGTAGGGCGACATTCGTCACGAATGTTGCTCCAGACGCGGCGTAGGGCGACATTCGTCACGAATGTGTAGGCGCGGGGGGACGGACCGGGTCAGGGGGCGATCCACGGGGGCGTCTGCGTGGGGCGCGCGTTCGCCTCGGGGTCGCTGAGGAAGTCGTAGATGCCGTCGAGGGCGGCGTCCCAGTCGGAGTGCGCCGCATCGATCGTCGCCTCGCCCGCCGCCGCGATGCGACGACGTGCCTCGGCATCCCGAACCAGTCCGTCGAGTGACGCCACGACCTCTTCGTACGTCATCATCGTCGTCTGCGCGTTCTCGCCCGGCGTGAACAGCCAGCGGAACCACGGCGAGTCGGGGACGACCATGGCGACGCGGCTCGCCATCAGCTCCAGGGGCAGGTAGGACGGGTGACGCGAGATCTGCAGGGTGATCCCGATGTCGGTCTCGCGGTAGAGGCGGCCGGTCGCGCGGTAGTCGAGCAGTCCGAGGTCGATGAAGTCGGCGCTCGGCGGCAGGTATTTGGCGCCCGCGGCCACAATGCGGACACGATCTCCGTGGCGACGCTTGATCTCGCTGAGGGCGGCGTACACCAGCTCCCAGCAGTTCCGGAAGTGGTCGCGGGCATAGGCGAAGATCGTCACCGGCTCGTCCGCCTGAGGTCCGCGCCGCCCCTCGCCGTGGAAGATCGTCCGGTCCACCGCCGGCTCGAACCAGGTGGCCGTCCCGCCGTACCCGCCCGAATAAATGTCATGCATGCTTTGCGTGTTGCAGATGCCGTACAGGCCCAGGCGATACGTCTGCTCGGTCATGGCGAACATCGTGCTCGCCGGATAGAACGACGGCTCGTAGTCCTGGATGAGGTAGAACTTCCGCGGCGTGCCCGGCGTCTTGGCGACATCCCGGGCGGTGAGCCAGAACGTGGCGATGGCCGCATCGGCGGGAGGGATGGCGGCCAGCCCCTCCTCCGTGCCGTAGTAGTGCCCGACCTCCGAGCCGGCTAGGCCCGGGAAGGCGGCCACGATCGCCGACTGGTAGAACTCGTTCGCCGGGTGCCCGTTGATGAAGAACCGGTTGAGGACGCCGTGGTCGCGCGCCAGTTTGTCGGCAATCCGCAGGGTGGTGTTGACCCCGCCGAAGAAGGGGAGGTCGAAGCCGGGGAGCAGCCAGTTGATGGTGCGCACCTCCCGCCGTCCGGTCGTCGCGCGGTGCGTCTCCACCACCTGCTCGACCTCTGCCGCGGTGATGCTCCCGAGCGGCAGGAGGGCGGTCGCATCCTCCGAGATGGTCGACTGCTGCGCATCCGACTTCCACGGTCGCCCGAGGCCCGCCATCGTGAGCTGGAGCGGAGGCGGATCGTCGGCGGCGGCGAAGCGCGGGACTTCGACCAGGCGGCAGACGTTCGGCGAGATGTAGGGGTCGCCGGCGACGAGCCACGGCTGGTAGCGCCAGTAGCTCGCGAAGGAGTCCGCCCGCGGAGCGTGAGCGCCGCGCGTGAGCGACTCGAAGTGCCGGACGGCGTCGAAGGGGATGACCACGTTGCGCCGGCCGTGGACGACCTGGTCCAGCCCGAGCACGACATCGCTCCCGGTGAGCTGGAAGCGCTCGTCGAAACCGCCGACCTCCTCGAAGAGCTCACGACGGACTCCGACGCAGGCGGCGGTGACCGCCAGGCTGTTGCGGTACCAGCGGACGGGACCGATCAGCGAGTCGGCGTCGGGACGCATCCCGGCGAACAGGTTGGCCGCGAAACCACCGGGGCCGAGCATGACGCCGCCGTGCTGCACCACTCCCTCGCCGGTGCGGAGCTGGAAGCCCGCCGTGCCGACGCCCTGTCGCTGCAGGATCCCGACCAGCTCGCGCAGCCAGCGCGGGTCGACGATCTCCGTGTCGTCGTTGAGGAAGACGAGCACCTCGCCGTCGCTCTCGCGCGCTGCGACATTGTTGACCCGGGAGTAGTTGAAGGGCTCTTCGTGCCACCAGCGGTGACGGACGGGGATCCCGGGGTCGAGGGCCGCGTACCAGGCCTCGTTCTCGTCGTTCTCGCCGCCGTTGTCGACGACGGTCACGTCGAACGCCGGGTAGTCCGTGGTGGCCAGGCTCGGCAGCAGCCGGTCGAGATTGGCCCGGCTGTGGCGCGTCGGAACGACGATGGACACGCTCGGCCAGCGCTCCGGCCGGAACCGGACACGGACGATGCCGTCGCTCACCTCGGTGGCCGCATCCTCTCCCCGATCGCGGAGGGCGCGTGCGACCATGGTGGCGTCTTCCTCCGTCGCACCGGCTTCCGGAGCATCCGGAACCGACAGCAGAACGAACGGGACGCGGCCCACCGCCGACTCGGTCAACTCGGAGCGCAGGAGGAGGCGCCAGATGCCGTGGTCGTCGAGCGTGACACCGACCGCCGCCCGCGCGTCCGGCACCCGGATGGCGAAAGCGCGGCCCAGATAGTTCGCCCCGAGCAGGATCTCGGGCGACCAGACCGGGCGGAACAGGGGCGAGCTGCGCGTTCCGTCGGAGAGGATGCGGTCGGAGTCGAACCCGATCACGCGGCACACCGGGTCGACGCGGTGCTCCTTGGCCACCTGCTCGAGGGCGTGCGGGTCGAGCACGGATCCGGCCTTCAGGAACAGCACGAAGTCCTCGACGACGTCGGGGAGCAGCTCACGCAGCGGCGTGCCGGTCCGCACGACCAGCGAACGCGGCTCGACCGCGACCTGCGCGTCGAGGCTCGCCCTCGTCGCGGCGACGCGAGCCGCTTCGTCCTCGTCCGCTGCGCCGGTCTCGCCCTCGGTGCCCGTCGTCTCGATGAGCACCAGGAAACTGCTCGTCGGCCCGGGCGGGAGCGGCTCGAACGGGGCCTGCTGGGCACGCCACTCTGCGTAGTCCGTCAGTCCGGGGCCGCGGGGCACCGACTCCGCCTCCGGTTCCGGCAGCGGGGGCCGGAGCTGGGCACGGAACGTGAGCGCGGCCTCTTTGCCTGCTCGGAGGACTCGTCCCCGCTGTGATCCTGCTGGCAGCAGACGGCCGAACGCACGTCGTGCGCGGCTCATCCATGCGTTCATCCGCGCAAGTCTAGCCGGGAGGCCGGTGGGGCCGCCCCGCCTAGACTGGAAGCGAGGAGGCGTCAGTGAGACTTGCCATGACCCTGATGGTGCGCGACGAGGCCGACATCGTCGGCGCGATGATCGATCACCATCTGGCCCAGGGCGTCGACACGCTCATCGTCACGGACAACGGCTCTGTCGACGGCACAGCCGAACTCCTCGAGGGCTACGCCGCCGACGGCCGGATCGTCCTCCATCAGGAGCCGGAGCACCGCAAGCAGCAGGCCGTCACCGTGACGCGCATGGCCCGCAAAGCGGCCACGGAGCATGGCGCGGACTGGGTGATCAATGCCGACGCCGACGAGTTCTGGCTTCCGCGTGCGGACGGTCTCACCCTGAAGGAGGCGTTCAGCGGGATCCCGAAGAGCATCCAGGCCTTCGATGTCCCGGTGCACGACATGATCGGCCCTGCCGCCCTCGCGGGCACCGGCCTCCAGCGCCTCGTCTACCGCGACCTCCGCACAGAAGCGGCGCTCCACCGGGTGGGCCTCAAGGCGCACGCCACGCACGATGCGGCACATATCGGCGACCCGGGCATCGAGGTCGTGCAGGGCAACCACTTCGTGAGCCTCGAGAACCGCGGTCCCGTCCCCGACGGCTTCGAGGTCGAGGTGCTGCACTTCCCCTGGCGCTCGTGGGAGCAGTACAGCCGCAAGGTCCGCAACGCCGGGACCGCTTACGAGAACTCCGAGCTCACCCCGAGCCCGAACCATCACGGGATGCGGGACTACCGGCGCCTGCTGGCCGGTGTCCTCTATCCCCTCTACCTGTGCCGGCATCCCGACGCTGCGGAGCTGGAGGCGGGTCTCTCCACGGGCGAGTACGTGCTGGACACGCGCATCGCAGAGGCCGTCGACTCGCCGGTCGCCGATCGTCCGGTCGATCCCGCCACGGAGGCCGTGGACCGCGCGGTCGGACTCGCGCTGGCCGACCTCGACCGCCGGCTCGCCGCCGCGCTCGACGATCGGGCGAGGGCTGCAGCGGAGCTGCACGCGGCGCGCGAGGAGAACCGTGAGCTCCACGAGCAGCTCGGGATGCTCCGCAGCCGCCGGGTGGTCCGGCTGGCCGATGGAGCCGCCCGCCTCCTGCGCGGCCGTCGCTGAGAATCCGCGCAGTCGACCTGGCCGGATCGCACACCGCGCTCCCCGGTACCGGTGATAGCCTTCCCCCCGGCTTTCGTGCTCGGCGCTTACCCGGATGCGGGCGAGAGGCCTCCCCCGCGACGTCGCCCTTCCAACGGTCTGGCCCGGACCCGCGGTGGAGCGGCCCGCTCGACGACGCAGAAGGAGCACCATGCCGACCACCGACCCCGCCACCGCCCAGAGGAGGCGGATCCTCGTCGTGACCCCCGACACGCTCGGGGTGCTCATGGCCGGCCCGGCGATTCGCGCGTGGGAGATCGCTAAGGCACTGAGCGCGGTCGGGGACGTCCGCCTCCTCTCCACGAACCGGGTCACCGACGATCTCTCGCACGACGACTTCCATGTCGCCTTCGCGGACGACCGCGGCCTCCGCGCCCACGTCGAATGGGCGGAGGTCCTCGTCTTCCAGGGACACATCCTGCGCAGCCACCCGTGGATCAAGACCACCGACACGATCGTCGTCGCCGACATCTACGACCCCATGCACCTGGAGCAGCTGGAGCAGGGCAAGGACCTGGACCCGGAGGACCGGCTGGCCGTCGCCATCGACACCGTCGAGGTGCTCAACGACCAGCTGGAGCGCGCCGACTTCCTGGTGTGCGCCTCCGAGAAGCAGCGCGACTTCTGGCTGGGACAGCTCGCCGGGCTCGCCCGCATCAACCCCGCGACCTACGACCGCGACCCGGGCCTGCGCTCCCTGCTGGATGTCGCGCCCTTCGGCGTCCAGAACGAGCCTCCCGTGCAGAACCGCCACGGCATCAAGGGCACCGTCCCGGGCATCGGGCCGGACGACAAGGTGATCGTCTGGGGCGGAGGCATCTACAACTGGTTCGACCCGCTCACCCTCATCGAGGCGGTCGCCATCGCGCGGGAGGCGCATCCCGACCTCCGGCTGTTCTTCCTGGGGGCGGCCCACCCGAATCCGAACATCCCGACCATGCAGATGGCGGTGCAGGCCCGCGAGCGCGCCGACGCGCTGGGACTCACCGGCGAGACGGTCTTCTTCAACGAGTCGTGGGTCCCGTACGCGGACCGCGCGGACTACCTCCTCGACGCCGACCTCGGCGTCAGCACGCACTACGAGCACCTGGAGACGGCGTTCAGCTTCCGGACGCGCATCCTGGACTACCTCTGGGCGTCCCTCCCCATCATCAGCACCGACGGCGACACGTTCGCCCACATCATCCGAGACCACGACCTCGGCCGCGTCGTTCCGCCCGAGGACGTCGACGCGCTGGCCGGGGCCATCGAGGAGCTGCTGTACGACACGGCGGCCCGCGCGCGCATCGCCGAGAACATCGCGGTCTACGCCCGGGAGCACACCTGGGAGAACACGCTGCGGCCGCTCGTCGCGTTCTGCGCCGACCCGGCGCCCGCCCCTGACCGCGTCGCCGGAATCGTGTCGGAGCGGAACCGCGTCGTGGACGACCTCACCACGCGGATCCGTGGCCTGGAGCAGAGCTCCTCCTGGAAGCTCACCCGCCCGCTCCGCGCGACCTCCGAATGGGTCGCCCGCAGGCGCCGCAAGCTATAATCCATCGATGCCCGAGAACAGAAACGACGACTGAATGACTGCACTGGATCGATACCGTTCGCTCTCCCAGGCGCGGATGGTGACGGTCGGCGGCGACGACAAGTCCGGAGGATCCTGGGCAGCACTGCGGGACATCCTGCGGCACCGCGAGCTCCTCTCGCTGCTCGTCCGCCGTGACCTCAAGTCCCGTTACAAGGACAGCGTGCTGGGCTTCATCTGGACGCTGGTGCGCCCGCTCACCCAGCTGCTCATCTACGCGGTCGTCATCGGCAAGGTCCTGGGCGCGGCGAAGGGCATCCCCGACTTCGCCATCTACGTCTTCTCCGGCCTGACCGTCTACGGACTCTTCAGCGAGATCATCGGCGGGACGACCGCATCCATCGTGGGGAACGCCGGGCTGATCAAGAAGGTCTACCTTCCCCGCGAGATCTTCCCGCTGGCGAGCGTGGGCTCGGCCGGCTTCAACTTCGTCATCCAGTTCGCGATCCTGCTGGTCGCGACGATCGTGGTCGGCAGGGCACCTCTGCATGCCGAGACCTGGTACCTCATCCCGTCCGTGCTGCTGCTTCTGCTGTACGGCACGGCGTTCGGACTGCTGCTGTCCGCCGTGAACGTCTATCTGCGCGATATCCAGTACCTGGTCGAAGTCGTGCTGCTGCTGCTCCTGTGGGCCTCGCCGATCGTCTACTCGTGGACCATGGTGCGGGACGCCCTCGGCCACGGCCTCGCGCTCGACATCTACACCGACAACCCGATCACGCTGGCCGTCCTCGGCTTCCAGAAGGCGATGTGGGTGGGCGGCCAGGGCGTAGCCCACTACCCGGACCAGCTGCTCCTGCGCATGGGCGTCGCCTTCGTCATCGGGATCGTCCTCCTCTTCGGCTTCCAGCGGGTCTTCGCGCGCCTGCAGGGCAACTTCGCGCAGGTGGTGTGAGCATGACGACGGACACGACAACAGCCACCGCGGCTGCGACCGAGGACGAGGCCCCCGAGATCGTCCGGGTGAGAGACGTCTCGAAGCGTTTCGTCATCCGCAAGGACAACTCCCTCAAGGAACGACTCGTCGCGTTCGGCCGCGGGCGCCAGCACCGCGAGGAGTTCTGGGCCCTCCGCCACGTCACCATCGACATCCGCGCCGGCCACACGGTCGCGCTGATCGGCCACAACGGCTCGGGCAAGAGCACGCTGCTGAAGGTCATCGGCGGCATCATCGACCCCACTAGCGGAAGCGTTGCGCGCCGCGGCCGGATCGCTGCCCTCCTGGAGCTGGGCGCCGGCTTCCACCCGGACCTGACGGGTCGCGAGAACGTCTACCTGAACGCGTCCATCCTCGGGCTCAGCCGCCAGGAGACGGAGGAGCGGTTCGACGAGATCCTCGGCTTCTCCGGCATCGGCGACTTCATCGACACGCAGGTGAAGTTCTACTCCTCCGGCATGTATGTGCGTCTGGCCTTCGCCGTCGCGGTGCACACCGATCCGGATCTGCTGCTGGTCGATGAGGTCCTCGCCGTCGGCGACGAGGCCTTCCAGCGCAAGTGCCTGGACAAGATCCGCTCGTTCCAGGACGAGGGACGGACCATCATCCTCGTCACCCACAACCTGGGTCAGGTCACGGAGCTGGCCGACCGGGCGATCCTGCTGAACAAGGGCGAGGTCGTCTACGACGGCGAGCCGGGCGGTGCCGTGACCGAGTTCCGCAAGGTCCTCGAGGGCCGTCGCGTACTCGAGGCCGAAGCGGAGGCTGCCGTGCAGACCGCCAAGCACGGCCCGGTGAGCGTGGAGCGCGGCAAGGTCGTGGAGGCGCGCGCGTGGGCGGACGGCCGGGCCGTCGGAGATCCGGTCCAGCCGGGCGACGACCTGCGCATCGAGATCACTCTGGAGCACGACACGGGCATCGAGGACTGGAAGTGCGCGATCCAGATCGACAACACGCTCGGGCAGCCGGTCTACGGCACGACGACGGAACGGATCGGCGCCGAGGTGTCACGGCTCAAGGAGCGGCAGACCGTCGCCTTCCTGCTGCGCGACGCGCGCTTCGGCGCCGGTAAGTACTTCGTGAACGCATCGCTGATGGACCGGGCCGGCCGCCACCTGTCGGACAAGCCGCAGGCCTGCTCGTTCGACGTCCCGTACTATCCGCTCGCCATCGGGATGGTGCACTCCGTCCCCGAGGTCGTCGAGCCGTCGGCGTGACGGACGAAGGGACGGAACCCGCCGCGCACGCTGTCCCGAGGGTGCTCGCGGTGACCGTGACGTACAACTCGAGCGACACCATCCAGCCGTTCCTCGCCTCGCTCGCGGACGCCGGACGCATCGACGAGATCGTCGTCGCCGACAACGCGTCCGAGGAGGCAGCGGCGGTTCGGGCCGCCGTGACGGCAGCGGGTCATCGCTTCGTCGAGCTCGAGGTCAACGAGGGCTACGGCGGAGGCGTCCGGGCGGCCGTGGACGCCGCGACGGCGACACCGGACTACGTTCTCGTCGCGAACCCGGATGTCGTCTTCACCCCCGGAGCCGTGGATGCGCTCGTCGCCGCCGGCGAGCAGCTGCCGGACGCAGGCTCCATCGGCCCGAAGATCCTCGACGCGGACGGCACCGTGTACCCCTCTGCGCGGCGACTGCCCTCACTGCGTACGGGCGTGGCCCACGCGCTGTTCGGCCGGATGTGGCCCACGAACCCGTGGTCCGTGCGCTACCGCGCCGAGAGGGAGACCGAGAGCCGGCGGGACGCCGGCTGGCTGTCCGGCGCCTGCCTGCTCATCCGCGGTGACGCGTACCGCCAGATCGACGGGTTCGATCCGGGGTACTTCATGTACTTCGAGGACGTCGACCTCGGCGACCGGCTGGGCCGCGCGGGGTGGCGCAACGTCTACATCCCCGAGGCCGTCGTCACCCACACCGGCGCCCACTCCACCTCGCGCGAACGCAAACGCATGGAGAAGGCGCACCACGACAGCGCCTACCGGTACCTGTCGCACCGCTACGAGGCCTGGTACTTCGCCCCGGTGCGGCTCGCTGTCCGCCTCGGGCTGTGGGGACGACTGTGGTGGGTGTCGCGATGAGCGCAGCGACGTTCGCGCGGCGTGCGATCGCAGCCGCCCGCTGGCGGGTGGCGATGCGGTTGTACCGTGCGGGGCGATTCCGGCTGCGTCCGCTGTACTCGGCGAACGCCGCCGGCGGACCCGGCGAGATCACCGTGATCATGTGCCTCTGGAACCGCCGGGAGCGCATCGACGCGGTCCTCACGGAGCTCGACGCCCAGCAGGGACCGCGCGTGCGGCTCCTGCTGTGGAACAACCAGCCGGCCGATGACCGCTATTACCGGGAGCGGGTGGCGGCGTATCGTCCGCACGGCGCCCTCGCCGGCGTCTCCCTGTTCAGCAGCCCCGTCAATGTCGGCGGGCTCGGCCGGTTCTTCGTCGCCCGGAAGCTCTGGACCTCGGGCGCACGCGGCACCTTCGTCATGCTCGACGACGACCAGGATGTCAGCGACCACTTCCTCACCGACCTTCTGGAGGCGTCCGGCCCGCACACCATCGCCGGGTACTGGGCGTGGACGATGGAGGGCGAGTACTGGGCGCGCACTCCGGCCGAGCCGGGCGACCGCGTCAGCTACGTCGGCACCGGCGGGTGCGCCTGCGACCTCGACATCGTGTCCGACCTGTCCTTCTTCACCGGATTGCCGCGCTACTTCGCGTTCGTCGAGGACATCTGGATGTGCGGCTACGCCCGCAAGCACGGCTGGGTCCTGCGCAAGGTCGACACTCCGATCGAGTTCGTCCTGGATGAGACGAACCAGCACCACACGCTCGCGGAGCGCAAGGCAGAGTTCTACCGCTACCTCCGGCTCGACGACGGCGCCTGAGCCCTCTGAGCCCTCAGCAGGCGATGTAGCCGGTCACCGCGCCTGAGAGGGCCGACGGTCCGCCGATGAAGTAGACCTTCGACGTCTTCATCGAGACGATGTCGTTGCCGACCGAGCGCGGCATGCACCAGCTGGGTGAGAGGAACAGCGGCGCTTTCGCTGCTCCCGCCATCGCGGCGGCGGAGAGGGCGTCCGGGAAGTCGATGCCCGAAGCGATGTAGGCCGTACCGGCCGTCTGGAACCGCTGGGCGTTCACCAGATGGCTGGTGTCGTAGCGATCGGCTCCTCCGATCCGGGTGACCGTCAGTCCCGCCGACTGGAGGGAGGTGTCGAACGACCCGGCGATGATCGCGGAGCCTCCGATCACGGTGGCCGACGTGAGCTTCGCGTTCGTGACGTAGGCGCTGGTCGGCGCATCGACCGCTCCATAACCGGTGACCAGCACGACCGGCTGGCCGCCGACGCTCGCCGCCGATGCTGCGGAGAGCGCGTCCGGGAAGTTCAGGCCGCTCGCGAAGTACGCCCCGGTCGCGGCCGGGAAGGCATACTTCGCCACCGCGCGCGACGTCTCGAAGCGGTCCCCACCGGCGATCCGCACGACATTCGGCTGGATGGTCGCCAGCTTCGCGAGAACCGCGTCGGCGATCACATTCGTCCCGCCGACCACGACGATCTTCGCCGGAGCGAGACGTTTGACCTCCGTCATCACGCTCGCGGGCACATCGCCGCCGGTCGTGAGCAGGAGTGGTCCCCGCTGCACCGCGGCTGCCGCACTCGCGGCGATGGCGTCGGCGTATCCCTGTCCCGAGGCGATGTAGACCACCGGCACTCCGGGTGTCGGATAGGACGTCTGGGACACCGCGACCGACGTCGCATACCGGTCAGAACCCTGCACCCGGTAGCCTGCGGGCGCTCCCCCGATCGCGCTCGAGTAGAACTGGGCCCTGCAACCGAGTGCGGTGGCGCCCGAGGTGTTCCCGGCCGCCGGCAGCGCCGTGACGCAGGCCGTGTACTGGCCGTCTCCGGAGCGCGGGACGCTCGCGGTGAAGCCGTGCGCGGGACCCGCGGAAGGGTACACGTTCGCAACGTCCGGCCGGTTTCCGGAGGCCGTCACCGTGCTGGTGGTCGTGCCGGCCGGCGTCTTCCAGGTGATCTGGACATTGATCGACGTCGCCGCGAGGGTCTGGTCGAGCGCCCATCCACCGATGCTGAACGTGGTAGCCAGGAGGTTCGCCGACTCGAAGTTGCCGATCGGGGGAACGCCGGAGGTCGAGGGGCCGAACCAGTCCGTGTAGAGCCGCCAGAAGTTGCGGTTGCCGTACGCCGAGCAGGCGTCTCCGGTGCCGTACAGATTGGCGAGGGCTGCGGCGTTCGGCTGATACGGCGTGTAGTAGTAGAGCGCGGCGGTGGCGGCGTTGCGGACCAGCACATTGCTCGATCCGCACGCGGAATTCGGGTTGTAGC
>NZ_JBNDHX010000021.1:0-42994 GCF_056755275.1 Leifsonia sp. HAY1-4F | reverse complement strand
TCCGTCGTCGGCAGCGTCAGATGTGTATAAGAGACAGGGGTCAGGGTGAATCGGCCGTCGTCGGCGACCGTCGGGAACTCCGCCCCGCCGAACAGGTCGTAGAGCGCGCGCCCCGCGAACTCGGGCGCCTCCAGGGTGACCGAGACGGGATTGTGCGCGAACGAGAACACGCACAGCACGTCCTCCGGCTGGTCACCGAAGTGCGTCCCGCTGCCCGCATAGGAGCGCACGAACGCGAGGACCGACTCGTGGTCGGTCGGCAGCACCCGGATGTCGCCCAGGCCGAACACGGGATGCGCCTTCCGCACGTGGATGACGTTGCGGATCCAGTGCAGGAGCGACCGGGACTGGGCGAGCTGCGCCTCCACGTTGACCTGGTTGTAGTGGAACACCAGCGACTGGACGATCGGCAGGAACAGCTTGCCGGGGTCGGCGCTGGAGAAGCCGGCGTTGCGGTCCGGCGTCCACTGCATCGGTGTGCGCGAGCTGTCGCGGTCGGGCAGCCAGATGTTGTCGCCCATCCCGATCTCGTCGCCGTAGTAGAGGAACGGACTGCCGGGCAGCGAGAAGAGGAGGGCGTGCGCCAGCTCCAGCTCGGCCCGCGAGTTGTCGAGCAGCGGGGCGAGGCGCCGGCGGATGCCGATGTTGGCGCGCATCCGCGGGTCGTAGGCGTACCAGCCGTACATCGCCTGGCGGTACTCCTCGCTCACCATCTCGAGCGTCAGCTCGTCGTGATTCCGCAGGAAGACGCCCCACGCGGCGCCTTCGGGGACGTCGGTCGTCTCCGACAGCACCCGGACGAGCTCCCCGGCCTGCTGGGAACGCAGCGCGTAGAAGATGCGCGGCATGACGGGGAAGTCGAACGCCATGTGGCACTCCGGCTCCTCCTCGCTGCCGAAGAACGCGGCGACCTCGCGCGGCCACTGGTTCGCCTCGGCGATCATGATGCGGCCGGGGTACTCCCGGTCCACCCATTCGCGCAGCTTGATGATGAACTCGTGGGTCTTCGGCTCGCCCTCGCCGTTCCCCTCGTCGGACTCGTAGAGGTACGGGATGGCATCCAGGCGGAAGCCGTCGACGCCGAGGTCCAGCCAGAACTTCACGATGGCGTACATCGCCTCGTGGACGGCGGGGTTCTCGAAGTTGAGGTCGGGCTGGTGCGAGAAGAACCGGTGGAAGTAGAACTGCCGGCGGGCCTCGTCGAAGGCCCAGTTGGAGTCCTCGGTGTCGACGAAGATGATGCGGATGTCCGGCCACTTGTCGTCCGTGTCGTTCCAGACGTAGAAGTCGCCGTAGGGACCGTCGGGGTCGGACCGCGACTGCTGGAACCACTCGTGCTGGTCCGAGGTGTGGTTGATCGGCAGGTCGATGATGATGCGCATGTTGCGCTCGTGCGCCTTGGTGACGAGCTCGCGGAACTCGTCGATCGTGCCGAACTCCGGCAGGATCGAGGTGAAGTCCGACACGTCGTAGCCGCCGTCGCGCAGCGGCGACTGGAAGAACGGCGGGAGCCAGAGCGCATCGATGCCGAGCCACTGCAGGTAGTCGAGTTTCGAGGTGAGCCCGCTGATGTCGCCGGACCCGTCTCCGTTGCTGTCGACGAACGAGCGCACCATGACCTCGTAGAACACCGAACGGCGGTACCACTGGGGGTCGAGGGCGAGCCCGGGCAGCGTGATGGGCGCGGTGAAACTCACGGTTCTCCTTCTGGCGGGGGTCCGGGGGAGACGGACGAGGCCGGGGCGGCAGGGTGGTGGAGCGAGTGGTGCAGGCCGATGGTCGAGCGGTGGTGCGGGGATGTTCGCAAGCCGCCGCACTGCGGTGCAAGCGATTGCAACCAGAGAAGTCTAGGACGTGCGGACGGTCGCCTGTCCAGTCCTGCCTAGACTGGACGCGATGACTGTCACCTCACCCTACGCCGACGCCCTGGAGCGCGTGCCTGTGCGCGAGGAGGAGGTCGGCATCCTCGGCTCGACCACCCGGTACTGGGACTACGGCGAGCGGGATGCGGCGACGACGCTGGTGCTCGTCCACGGCTTCCGCGGCGACCACCACGGCCTGGAGCCGGTCGTCGCCCAGCTCGACGGCGTACGGATGGTGTCGCCCGACCTCCCCGGGTTCGGCGCGTCGACGCCGATGACGGAGGCGGCGCACGACATCCACGGGTACGGGAGGTGGCTGCAGGAGTTCGTCGCAGCGCTCGATCTCGGCGGGCGCGTCGTGCTGCTGGGGCACTCGTTCGGGTCGATCGTGGTCGCGGGTTCGCTCGCTGCGCACGCGGGCGAAGACGCGGTGGCGGGCGACGACGCAGGCACGGGCGGTGGCGCCCGGCCGGACGCCGTCGTCCTCGTGAACCCCATCGGGCAGCCCGCGCTCGAGGGTCCGCGCGGCGTGTTCACGCGGCTCGCGATCTTCTACTACTGGCTCGCCGCGGTCCTCCCCGAACGACTCGGCTTCGCCCTGCTCCGGAACCGCCTCATCGTCCGGGTGATGAGCATCACCATGGCGAAGACGAAGGATGCGGCGCTACGGCGCTGGATCCACGACCAGCACGACCGGTACTTCTCGGCGTTCAGCGACCGGCAGGTCGTCCTGGAGGCGTTCCGCGCCTCGGTGTCGCACGATGTGAGCGAGTATGCGGCGCGCATCCCGGAGTCGACCCTGCTTGTGGCGGCCGAGAAAGACGACATCACGCCGGTCGCCGCGGAGTACCGGCTGCAGAGGCTCTTCCCGCAGGCGGAGCTGGTCGTCATCCCGAAGGTCGGGCACCTCATCCACTACGAGACGCCGGTGGATGCGGCCCGCGCGATCGAGCGCTTCCTGGGGGAGCGCTCGTGAGGATCCTCTTCGACTGCCGTTACACCCGGATCGGCCGGCACGACGGCATCAGCCGCTACACGGCCGGCCTCGTCGGGGCCCTGGGGAAACTCCATCCCGTCACGATGCTGATCAACGACCATCGCCAGCTCGACCTGCTGCCCGACCTGCCGTGGGAGATCGTCCCGTCCCCGACCTCCGTCGGAGAGCCGTGGGTCGCGCGCGTCGTCAACAGGCTGCAGCCGGACGTGGTGTTCACTCCCATGCAGACGATGGGCGGTTTCGGGCGGAAGTACCGCCTGGTGCTGACCGTGCACGACCTCATCTACTACCGCCACCCGACCCCTCCGCGCGATCTGCCCGCGTTCGTCCGGGGGCTGTGGCGGCTGTACCACCTGGCGTGGTGGCCGCAGCGCATGCTGCTGAACCGCTCCGACGCGGTCGTCACCGTCTCGGAGACGACGAAGGCGCTGATCGCGGAGCACGACCTGACGAAACGGCCGGTGCACGTCGTCCCGAATGCGGCGGACATGCCGGCGCTCGCTCCCGGGCGCGCGGAGCGGACGGCGCCGGAGACGAAGAGCCTCGTCTACATGGGCTCGTTCATGCCGTACAAGAACGTCGACACCCTGGTCCGTGCGGCCGCGCTGCTGCCGGACCACACTCTCCACTTGATGAGTCGCGTGTCCGATGCCGAACGGCGACGGCTGTCGGAGCTCGCGCCCGGCGCGAGGCTCGTGTTCCACGACGGCGCCAGCGATGCGGACTACGCGGAGACCCTTGCCGCTGCGACCGCACTGGTGTCCGCCTCGCACGACGAAGGGTTCGGCATCCCGCTGCTGGAGGCCATGACGCTCGGAACGCCGGTCGTCGTCAGCGACATCCCGATCTTCCGGGAGATCGGCGGGGATGCGGCACTGTTCTTCGACGCGGATGCGCCCGAGCAGGTCGCCGCGCGGGTGCGGCAACTGGAGCAGGACGGCACGTGGGCGGCGCACTCGGCCGCTTCGCGCGCGCAGGCCCAGCGGTACACCTGGGAGGGCTCGGCCGAACGGCTGCTCGCGGTCCTCACCGAGGTCGCGTCCCGCCGGCGCTGACGCGTATCCCTGGCAGGCGGGCGTCTCATGACGGACGGGCGTCACATCACGGACGCGGTGAAGAGGTCGCGGTCCTCCGGGCCGAGGTTGAAGCGGTCGAGCGTCAGCTCGCCGTCGTCGTACACGAAGCGGTGGACGGAGCCGTTGGGGATCAGCTCGCCCGGCGCCGGCAGCGCGTGATCGGTCACATGGCGCACGAGTGACGAGATGACGCCGCCGTGGCTCACCACGATGACGTTCTCGCCGGGGTGCTGCTCGCCGAGCTCACGCAGGGCGGGAAGCGCTCGGGCGACCACCTCATCCCTCGACTCACGCCCCGGCACGACGGTCCCCTCGGGCCAGCGGGCGAGAATCTGCTCGCCGGTCAGTCCCTCGGCGTCGCCGTAGTTGCGCTCGGCGACCGCAGGCAGCGTGGCCGGCTCGTCGAGGCCGACATGCGCGGCGATGATCTGCGCGGTCTCCAGTGCACGCGAGAGCGGGCTCGCATAGATCGCGTCGAAGCGGCCGCCGGCGAGCGCGCGTCCCGTCGTCTCGGCCTGGGCCCGTCCGGTGCCGTTCAGCGGGATGTCGCTGGAGCCTTGGATGCGCTTGGCGCGGTTCCAGTCGGTCTCACCGTGCCGAACGAGAGAGATGAAGGTCACACGCGTCCTTTCGCTGTCGGACGCGGATCCCTCGTGCCGGTCAGGCCAGCCGCTCGGCGAGCTCGACCAGCGTCTCCGTCGTCCCGCCGTCCAGTTTAAGGGTTGCGCGACCGTCGCCCTTCGTCTGGCCGCGGTTGACGATGACGATCGGCAGCCGACGGCGACGTGCCTCCTCCAGCAGCCGGATGCCGGAGTTGACGACGAGTGACGACCCGGCGATGAGCAGGGCTTCGGCCGAGCGGACCAGCGCGCTGGCCTCGCGGTACTTCTCGGCGGGGACGAACTCCCCGAAGAACACGACGTCCGGCTTCAGGTGCCCGCCGCAGACGGTGCAGTCGGGGACGGTGAACGCGTCGATGTCGCTCACGATCGCGTCGCCGTCCGGCGCGATCTCGACCGCGCCCTCCGCCTCGAGCCACGGATTCGCGGCGTCGATGCGCGCCGTGATCGCCTCGCGGGCGAAGATCTGGCCGCAGACCAGGCAGAGGACCCGGTCCATCGCCCCGTGCAAGTCGACGACCCGGCGCGATCCCGCCTGCTTGTGCAGCCCATCCACGTTCTGGGTGATGACGCCGTTCGCACCACCGGTCGCCTCGAGGCGGGCGAGGGCGCGGTGGCCGTCGTTGGGTCGCGCGGCCGCGAAGCGCCGGTAGCCCAGGTGACTGCCGGCCCAGTAGCGCTTGCGGAAGCGGTCGTCGGAGAGGAACTGCTGGAACGTCATCGGTGTGCGCTGCGGGGCGCCCTCACCGCGGTAATCCGGGATTCCGGAGTCGGTGGAGACGCCGGCCCCGGTCAGCACAGCGAAGCTGCGGCCCGAGAGGAGCTCGACGGCCTGGTCGATGCCGCGCGCCAATTCCGGCGGCAGCGCGGTCGTCAGCGTGGTCACAGGCACCTCCAGATCCTCTCGCAGTCTAAACACCCCAGTTTTCCGATTTGTTTCGGGCGGCTGGATGCGGCGGCCGGATGTGGCTGGATGCGGCGGCCGGATGCGGCCGGATGTGGCGGCTCGATGTGCACCACGGGGCTGCCGGTGCTGGCAGGCTGGTGCATATGCTCGTGCACCGCATCCAGGACCTCGACGCCGATGGCCTCGCCGACTACTCCCGCCTGACCGATGTCGCGCTGCGGCGCGTCACGGAGCCGGCGGGCGGGCTGTACATCGCCGAGTCGACGAAGGTGATCACGCGGGCGCTGGCGGCGGGCCACCGGCCCCGGTCCGTGCTGGTGCAGGAGCAGTGGCTCGCCGACGTCGAGCCACTGCTGGCCGAGTATCCCGACGTCCCCGTCTTCGTCGGCGACGCGGCGGTGCTGGAGCGGCTCACCGGCTATCACCTCCATCGTGGCGCACTGGCCGCGATGCACCGGCCGGTGCTGCCCGACCCGGCCGATCTGCTCCGGGATGCGCGGCGGGTGGTGATCCTGGAGGACATCGTCGACCACACGAACGTCGGCGCGATCTTCCGCTCGGTCGCCGGCCTCGGAGCGGACGCGGTCCTCGTCACGCCGCGCTGCGCCGATCCGCTCTACCGGCGGAGCGTCCGGGTGAGCATGGGCACGGTGCTGCAGGTGCCGTGGACCCGGCTGCCGGAGTGGGATGCGGCCGAGCCGCTGCTGCATGAGGCCGGGTTCGCGATCGCGGCCCTCGCCCTCGCGGACGACGCCGTCACGCTCGACGAGTACGCCGCCGACCCGCCGGACCGCGTGGCCATGGTCTTCGGCGCGGAGGGCGACGGGCTCACCCGGCGTGCGCTCCATGCCGCGGACACCGTGCTGACCATCCCGATGCTGCACGGCGTCGACTCGCTCAACGTCGCCTCGGCGTCGGCCGTGGCGTTGTGGGCGCTCCGCGCGCGTTCTCAGCCGGCGCATCGCTAGTCCCGGCTACTATCCGAGGGTGTCCCAGCAAGTCCTCGCCGATCCGCCGCGCCGTGTCTCGCGGAAGGTGTACCGCCGGCGGCGGTTCGTCGTCTTCGGCATCGTGATCGCCCTGCTGATGGCGTTCGGGTACGTCGTCACCTCACTGGTGGCCCCGGTTCCCGCGACCGCGGCGGCGGTCGCCCACGAGAAGACGCTGGTGCAGCCCGCGGCTCAGCTCGCCTGGCCCGGATACGGCTCTGCCGCGATCGTGGCGCCCGACTATCCGGGCGCGTCCGCCTCGCACGGGAGCACGGCGAGCGTGCCGATCGCGAGCATCACCAAGACGATCACCGCGCTGGTCGTGCTCGAGAAGAAGCCGCTGAACGGCGGCGACCAGGGTCCGGACATCGCCTTCACCCGGCGGGATGTGGACATCTGGAACGGCGTCATCGCAGCCGGCGGGTCCTGGGCGCCGGTGGTCGCGGGGACCTCGCTCACCGAGAAGCAGGCGCTCGAGGCGATGCTGCTGCCCTCGGCCAACAACTACGCCATCTCGCTCGCCAACTGGGCGTTCGGGTCCACCGACGCGTACCTGAAGGCGGCGAACGGCTGGCTCGCACACGAAGGCTTCACGGGAACCAAGGTCGTCACGCCGGACGGGCTCGACCCGGGCAACGTCAGCACGACGAAGGACCTGATCGGGATCGGGAAGCTCGTGCTCGCGTCACCGGCGCTGTCGTCGATCGTCGCGATGAAGAACGCGACCTTGCCCGGCGCCGGCGCGCAGGACAACACCAACGCCCTCCTCGGCTTCGACGGGATGGATGGGATCAAGACTGGGAACACCGACCAGGCCGGGTACTGTCTGCTGTTCTCGGCCCAGGTACCGGTCGGGACCTCGAAGGTCCGGGTGCTCGGTGTGGTGCTCGGCGCCTCCAGCCACGACGAGCTCTGGGCCGGGGTGCAGGCGTTGCTCACCAGCATGAAGAACGGCTTCCACCCGGTGACGCCGGTCGAGAAGGGCCAGGCGTTCGGGACCTACACGACCGCCTGGGGCGTGTCGTCGAAGCTCATCGCGACCGAGACGAAGACGTTCCTGGTGTGGTCGGACACGCCCATCCAGGTCGATCTGCAGACGCGGCCGCTGTCGTCGGGCTTCAAAGGCGACGTCCTCGGCGAGGGCACCTTCACCTTGAACGGGAAGACGGAGACGGTGCCGCTCGCTCTCGCCCGCGATGTGCCGGACCCGGGCTTCGGGTGGCGGCTCGCGCACCCCGGTGGCCTGGGCACCTAGCCGGGCCGGCGGCGTCAGTCGCGGTCGAGCAAGAACGGACCGGGGTCGGGGCGCTTCGGCGTGACGTGGTCGCCCGACGATTGATGCCGGATGCGGCGGATCACCCAGGGGACCAGGAACTCGCGAGCCCACGAGAGGTCCTCGGAGCGGGCCTGGCGCCAGGTCCGCGGCGGGAGCGGCTCCGGCTCGAGCGGCTGGAGGTCGTTCTCCACGTTCAGCGCGGCGAGGACCATGCGCGCGACCGTGTGGTGTCCGAGCGGTGCCAGGTGCAGGCGGTCGGGCGCCCACATCCGCTGGTCCTGGATCTCGGTCAGCGCCCACTGGTCCGCCACGATGCAGTCGTAGCGCGCGGCGACAGCGCGGACGTTCTCGTTGTAGATCGCCACCTTGCCGCGGATGCCGCGGAACACGGGCGAGAAGCCCACATCCACACCGGTGAAGACGACGATGGTCGCCCCGTCCGCCCTGAGCCGCGAGACGGCCTCGTCGAAGAGCAGGGCGATCTGGTCGGGGTCGGTGCCCGGGCGGATGACGTCGTTGCCTCCCGCCGAGATGGTGATCAGGTCCGGGCGGAGGGCGACCGCCGCCTCCACTTGCTCGTCGAGGATCTGCTTGATGAGCTTGCCGCGGACGGCCAGGTTCGCATACGCGAAGTCGTCGGTCTGTCTGCTGAGCACCTCGGCGACACGGTCGGCCCAGCCGCGGTGGCCGCCCGGGCTGCCGGGCTCCGGGTCGCCGATCCCCTCGGTGAACGAGTCCCCGAGGGCGACGTAGCGGGACCAGGGATGCTGTGCAGCGGCCATGCCCCCATTCTGCATCGAACGACTCTGTCAGCGGTCTCGGGTAGATTCGATCCAAGTGGAGACGTCAGCAGCACTCATTCCGGATGAGCCCTTCGAGGAGTCCGAGCGACCCGGCGTGCACGCCGGAAGCTTCGCCGCCGAGCATCTGTCGCCATCGTTCCCGGAGCGCGCGGCGTGGGGGACTGCGGGCAAGCTGCGTGCTTGGCAGGCGGAAGCCCTCGACGCGTACTTCGTTCACGAACCGCGCGACTTCCTCGCGGCGGCCACCCCTGGTGCCGGCAAGACGACCTTCGCCCTTCGACTGGCGACCGAGCTCCTCTCGCGACGTGTCGTCGAGCGCGTCACTGTGGTCGCCCCGACCGAGCACCTCAAGCGCCAGTGGGCGGAGGCGGCGGCGCGGGTCGGGCTGCACCTCGATCCCGACTTCAAGAACTCCGAGGGGCGGTACGCCCGGCACTACCGGGGCGTCGCCGTCACCTACGCGCAGGTGGCGATGCGCCCGAGCCTGCACAAGGACATCACGGAGGCGCGCAAGACCCTCGTGATCCTCGACGAGGTGCATCACGGCGGCGACGCGCTGAGCTGGGGCGACGGGATCCGCGACGCGTTCGAGCGCGCCACGCGCCGGCTCTCGCTCACCGGGACACCGTTCCGCTCGGATACGGCGCCCATCCCGTTCGTGACCTATCTGCCCGACCGCCAGGGCATCCGCACCTCGGTCACCGACTACAACTACGGCTACGGGCGCGCGCTCGAGGACGGCGTCGTCCGCCCCGTGATCTTCATGGTCTACGCCGGCCACATGCGCTGGCGGACCAAGACCGGCGACGAGATGGAGGCGCGGCTCGGCGAGGGCAACACGAAAGACATCACCGCGCAGGCGTGGCGCACCGCGCTCGATCCGCGCGGCGAGTGGATCCCGGCGGTGCTGTCCGCGGCCGACCGCCGCCTCACCGAGGTGCGCAACTCCATCCCGGACGCGGGTGGCCTGGTGATCGCGACCGACCACTACACGGCGCGGGCGTACGCCGACCTGCTGCAGCAGCTCAGCGGCGAGCCGGTGACCGTGGTGCTCTCCGACGAGAAGGAGGCGAGCGACCGGATCGAGGAGTTCGCGAAGAGCGAGTCCCGCTGGATGGTCGCGGTGCGGATGGTGTCGGAGGGTGTCGACGTGCCCCGGCTGGCCGTCGGGGTGTACGCGACCAGCGCATCCACCCCGCTGTACTTCGCGCAGGCGATCGGCCGTTTCGTGCGCGCCCGGCGGCGCGGCGAGACGGCGTCGGTGTTCCTGCCGAACGTTCCGAACCTGATGGCGCTCGCCAACGCGATGGAGCTGGAGCGCGACCACGCGCTCGACCGCGTCACCGACGAGAACGCCGAGGGCGACCTGTGGAACCCCGAGGATGCGATGGTCGCCGAGGCGAACCGGGACGAGCGGGCGTCGGAGGCGTTGACCGAGCAGTTCGCGTTCGAGGCCCTCGGATCGGAGGCGAACTTCGACCGGGTCGTCTACGACGGCAAGGAGTTCGGCGGGTTCGCCGAGCCGGGGACCGACGAGGAGCTGGACTTCATCGGCCTCCCGGGAATCCTTGAACCCGAGCAGGTGCACGAGCTGCTTCTGCAGCGGCAGCAGCGGCAGGCCCGCCGTCACTCGTCGCGGCCCGCAACGGCGGACGGACACCCGCCCGCGCCTCTGCATCGCACGCTGAAGGAGCAACGGCAGCTGCTGAACAGCCTGGTCGGGCTGTACTCCAAGAATTCCGGGGAGCCGCACGGGCTCATCCATGCCGAACTGCGGCGGGTGTGCGGAGGGCCCGCGGTCGCGCAGGCGAGCGTGACCCAGTTGCAGTCCCGGATCGACTTCCTGCGGAAACGGCTGGGCGCTCATTAGGGTCGCCGAACCTTCGTGGCGGCGGCCTGCGGACTTTCCTAGGCTGGGGCCACGAGGCCGAGGTCGAGGGGTCGAGCGGACGAAGGTCGAGCGGACGAAGACCGGGCAGACGAGCTGAAGATGGGGTCGGGCACATGAGCGAAGCGATGGCAGACGGAGCGGCACCGGAGCAGCATCCGGATGAGCCGCACCGTTCGGGACTGGCGCAGCGCCTGAACTGGTTGCGCGCGGGCGTCCTCGGTGCGAACGACGGCATCGTCTCCGTCGCGGCGGTCGTGGTCGGCGTCGCGGGAGCCACCGCCTCCGTCGCCGCGATCGTCACCGCGGGGCTCGCCGCCCTGGTGGGTGGGGCGATCTCGATGGCGCTCGGCGAGTACGTGTCCGTCAGCAGCCAGCGGGACAGCGAGCGCTCGCTGATCGCGAAGGAGCGTCGCGAGCTGGCCGAGATGCCGGAGGAGGAGCTCGACGAGCTGACCGGCCTGTACGAGCAACGCGGACTCTCGGCCGCGACCGCTCGGCAGGTGGCCATCGAGCTCACCGAGCACGACGCTCTGGCCGCACATCTCTCCGCCGAGCTCGGCATCGACCAGGACGACGTGGTCAGCCCCTGGCACGCCGCGCTCGCCTCGGCCGTGGCGTTCACGTGCGGCGCGGTGCTGCCGATGCTCACCATCCTCCTGCCGGCCGACGTGCGGATCCCGGTCACGTTCGTGGCCGTGCTGATCGCGCTTGCGGTCACGGGATACATCGCGGCGTGGATCGGCGGCAGCTCCCGAGTTCGTGCCATGGTACGAGTGGTGGTGGGCGGCGCCCTTGCGCTGGCCGCGACGTTCCTGGTGGGCAGCCTGCTCGGCACACGCATCGGGGGCTAGGGCCGGCAGACCGGCAGAGGCGAGAGGACACGAAGCGTGGTCGATGCAGAGAACACGGTGGACACGGCGGTGACGCCGGTGATGGTGCCCCCGCACGCCTCGCTGCGGAACAAGGCCGAGATCGTCCGGGAGTGGCTGCCCCGCTACACCGGAACGCCGCTCGAGGAGTTCGGCGACCACATCCTGCTGACGAACTTCGGGGACTACGTCCAGCGGTTCGCCGAGTGGTACGGCGCCGAGGTGCGCGGTCTCGACCGATCGATGCCGAACGCGACGGCCGACGGCATCACGATGGTGGATTTCGGGATGGGCAGCCCGAATGCCGCGACGATCATGGATCTGCTGTCTGCGGTGGCGCCGAAGGCGGCGCTGTTCCTCGGAAAGTGCGGCGGGGTGAAACGGAAGAGCCAGCTCGGCGACCTCGTGCTCCCCATCGCGGCGATCCGGGGCGAGGGCACGTCGAACGACTATCTGCCGCCGGAGGTGCCCGCTCTGCCGGCCTTCCAGTTGCAGCGAGCCGTGTCCTCCACCATCCGTGACTTTCAGCAGGACTACTGGACGGGGACGGTCTACACGACCAACCGCAGGGTCTGGGAGCACGACGACACCTTCAAGGAGTACTTGAAGCGGACGCGGTGCATGGCGGTGGACATGGAGACGGCGACGGTGTTCGCGGCCGGCTTCGCCAACCGCATCCCGAGCGGGGCGCTTCTGCTGGTCTCCGATCAGCCGATGACGCCGGAGGGTGTGAAGACCACGGAGAGCGATCGGGGAGTGACGCGCGACTTCGTCGAGGTCCACATCCGCATCGGGGTCGAGGCGTTGCGCCTGGTGCGCCGCAACGGTCGCAGCGTGCGGCACCTCCGGTTCGAGGACGACTGACCGCCCGCGGCATTCGTGACGAATGTTGCGTCGGGCTCGGCGGAACACGACATTCGTGACGAATGCGCGGGGGCTCAACGGAAGTCCCGGGAGACGGTGCGGATGCCCGTGTCGAGCGCCTCGAGCCGGTCGGCCACCACGTTGACCACACCCTCCTCGCTGCGTTCCAGGATGCCGCGGACGATCATCGCCGGCGCCTGCCGGGCCACGCGGCGGTAACGGTTCCACACGCCGACCGGGCACACCACGTTGACCATGCCGGTCTCGTCCTCGATGTTCAGGAAGGTCACGCCGGCCGCCGTCGCCGGTCGTTGGCGGTGCGTGACCACCCCGCCGACCTCGATCCGGCGGCCGGACTCGCCCTCGGCGAGGGTGTCCGCAGGACGCACGCCGCGGGAGGCGAGCGCCGGACGCAGGAACCGGATGGGATGGTCGTCGGTCGAGATCCCGGTCGCCCACAGGTCGCTGGCGAGCTGCTCCGCGGGGGAGAGCATCGGCAGCAGCGGCGGCTGCACGGTGATCGCCGTGCCGGCGAGGAACTCCGGGCGCTCCTGCGCGGCGTTGCCGGCCTCCCAGATCGCCTGCCGTCTGCTCAGGTCGAAGCCCTCGAATGCACCGGCCGCGGCGAGCGCCTCCAACTGGCCGGTGTTCAGGCCCGTGCGCCGGACGAGGTCGCCGAGGTCGCGGTACGGGCCGTACGCCTCCCGCTCGGCGACGATGCGCTCGGCGAGCTTCTCGCCGAGGGAGGTGACACCGGCGAGTCCCAGCCGGACGGCATGCCCGGCGTCGCGGCGGTGGGCGGCGAAGTCGAGGCGGACGGCGCGGTCGAACGGATCGATCGGCGGCTGCTCGGCCTGCAGGCACGGATCGGAGCCGGTCGGACCGGGATGGGCCTCGTCCAGCGGCTCCAGCAGCGGGAACACGCCCGATCGCTGGATGTCCGGCCGGTGCACCACGACGCCGTGCCTGCGCGCATCGGCGGTGAGCGTGCGCGGCGAGTAGAAGCCCATCGGCTGGGCGCGCAGCAGCGCGGCGAGGAACGCCCCCGGGTAGTGCAGCTTCATCCACGAGCTGACGTACACCAGCAGGGCGAAGCTGATGGCGTGGCTCTCCGCGAAGCCGAAGTTCGCGAAGGCCTCGATCTTCGCGTAGATCGCGTCGGCGTCATCCCCGGTGATGCCGTTGTGCTCCATCCCGGCGTACAGCTTCGCCTTGAGCGCCTCGATCTTCTCCACTCCGCGCTTGGAGCCCATCGCGCGGCGCAGCAGGTCGGCGTCTTCCGCCGTGCAGTCGCCGACCGCGACCGCCATCTGCATCAGCTGCTCCTGGAACAGGGGGACGCCCAGGGTCCGCTCCAGCACGGGCTCCAGTGCCGGATGCAGGTAGGTGACGGTCTCCTTCCCGAGCTTGCGACGGATGTATGGATGCACCGCGCCGCCCTGGATGGGACCGGGACGGATCAGCGCGATCTCGATCACGAGGTCGTAGAAGCAGCGCGGCTGCAGGCGCGGCAATGTGCCGATCTGCGCGCGGCTCTCGACCTGGAACACGCCGATCGAGTCGGCCCGGCAGAGCATGTCGTACACGCCCTGCTCCTCCTTCGGGATGCTGTCGAGCGTCCACGCCTCGCCGAGCGACGCCTCGATGGTGCGCATCGAGTAGTCGAGCGCCGAGAGCATCCCGAGGCCCAGCAGATCGAACTTGACCAGGCCCATCCACGCGCAGTCGTCTTTGTCCCACTGCAGCACCGTGCGGTTCTCCATGCGGGCGTGCTCGATCGGGCAGACCTCGCCGACGGGCCGGTCGGTGAGCACCATCCCGCCCGAGTGGATGCCGAGGTGCCGCGGGAACTTCAGCACCTGCTGTGCGAGACCCACCACGTCGTCCGGGATATCGTGGTCATCGCTGGTCTGCACAGAGCCCCACGAGTCGATCTGCTTGCTCCAGGCGTCCTGCTGCCCGGTCGAATAGCCGAGCGCCTTCGCCATGTCGCGCACCGCATTCTTGGGGCGGTAGGTGATCACATTCGCGACCTGGGCCGCGTTGTGCCTGCCGTACTTCCGGTAGACGTACTGGATGACCTCCTCACGCCGGTCGGAGTCGAAGTCGACGTCGATGTCGGGCTCCTCCTCGCGCATGCTGGAGAGGAAGCGCTCGAACGGCAGCCCGTACTTGATGGAGTCAACGGCGGTGATCCCGAGCAGGTAGCAGACCGCCGAGTTGGCGGCGGAGCCGCGGCCCTGGCAGAGGATGCCCTGGCCCCGCGCGTACTGCACGATGTCGTGGACGATGAGGAAGTACCCGGGGAAGTCCTTCGCC
This sequence comes from Leifsonia sp. HAY1-4F, assembly GCF_056755275.1. NCBI lineage: Bacteria > Bacillati > Actinomycetota > Actinomycetes > Micrococcales > Microbacteriaceae > Leifsonia > Leifsonia sp. HAY1-4F. The sequence continues at coordinate 28,521 of NZ_JBNDHX010000021.1, read as the reverse complement.
TCGATCACGTCCAGTTCGCGCTCGATGCGCTCCCTTTTGGCCGGATTGCGGTCGAGGTCGGGATAGCGCTCGGCCGCGCCGCGCCAGGTCAGCTCCCGGAGCCAGCTCATCGGGGTGTGGCCGTCCGGCACCTCCTGTCTCGGCAGGCGGGGCCGGGCGCTGCGGAGGCGGAAGGCCAGATCGTCGGCCACGTCGACCGTCCGTTCGACGGCTCCGGGGTAGCGGGCGAAGCGGCGGGCCATCTCGGCGCCGCTGCGGAGGTGGGCGGCGCCCGCGGCGGGCAGCCAGCCGTCGAGCTCGTCGAGGCTGCGCCGGGCGCGCACCGCGGCGACAGCGGTGGCGAGCGGATACTGCGCAGGGCCGGCGTAGTGGGCGTTGTTGGTCGCGACCGTCGGAAGCCGCAGCCGGGCGGCGATGCGGGTGAGGATGTCATTGTCGGTCGAATCGCGCGGACCGCCCTGGTCGATCAGCTCGACGAGCACGTTGTCGTGCCCGAACAGCTCGGCGAGCCGTGCCACCTCGCGCTCCGCCGCCCGTTCACCGTGCTCGGCGAGTGCCTGCCGGACGTCGCCCTTGCGGCACCCGGTCAGCACCATCCACTCGCCGGCCGCCTGCTCGGCGAGCTCGTCGAGGCGGTAGGCCGGCCGGCCCTTCTCTTCGCCGGCCAGCTGCCCGGCGGTGATCGCTGCGGCCAGACGGTGGTAGCCCTCCTGCCGTCGGGCGAGCACGACCAGGTGGCTGCCCTCCGGATCGGGTTCGCCGTTCTGCGGTTTGGTCAGCGAGAGCGACAGCTCGGCGCCGAACACGGTCTTCACCCGGTCGTAGGCCTCGGCCGCCTCAGCCAGGTGCACGACGCCGTACAGGCCGTCGTGGTCGGTGAGCGCGAGCGCGTGCAGGGTGAGCCGGGTCGCCTCCTCCAGCAGCTCCTCCGGCGAGGAGGCGCCGTCGAGGAAGCTGAAGTTGCTGTGCGTGTGCAGCTCGGCGTAGGGGACAGCATCCTCCGGAGCGTCCGAGATCGGCTGCGGCACATACTTCGCCCGCTTCCGCGACGACGGCCGCTCATCGGCCTGCTGCCCGGTGCGCCGTCCGGAGAGCCTGCGCTCGAACTCGGCCCAGGGAATCGGCGGGTTGTTCCATCCCATCAGCCCCACCCGCCCATCAGTCGTACCGTGCCTCTGCGAACCAGCCGGAGCCGGCGAGGGCGAGCAGCCAAGCGGTCCCGTCGGCGTCGACCAGCTGGAAGCGGTGCATCGCGCGGGAGAGGGAGGCGTCCCACCACCGCTCGCGAACCGGCCACGGACCCGCCCAGGAGTCGACCGGACGCGCATCCGCCGCCTTTCCCGTGGGGGAGAAGCGGGCGATCGGCGCTGTGACGTCGCCACGGTCGGTCACCTCGACCGCGGCGCCCTCCTCCGTCAGCACGGCGACGGGTCGCGGCACCTCGAAGACCGTCGACGGCGCCGGGGCGGGCAACGACCCCGGCCAGGGACGGTCGGCTCGCGCGTGACCAACCGGACGGTCGCCCCACGGCACCAGCACCTGCCGCTCGGCAGGCGCGCGCCCGCCGCCGATCGTGGCCGTGACGACGGCATCGTGCCCGAGCATGCTCTGCACCCGGGTGAGGCCGTGATGGATGCGCTCATCGGCGCCGCCGCCCCACAGGCCGTCTTCGTGGTGGCCGATGTCGTCGACCGCCTCGGGTTCGAGCACCACCCGGGAGATCGGCGACGAGAGCCCCGAGTCGATCGCGCCGGCACCCTGCAACTGCCAGCGCACCCGGTCGACGACGTCGGGCGCCGAGAACAGCCGCGGATGCAACCAGGTGCGCTCGCTGACCCGGCCGGACTCGTCGGTCACCTCCACCCGCAGCGACGTGCACACCAGTCCCGCCTTGGTGAGGCCCGCGACGAACTGCTCCGCGGTGCCGCGCACGGCGAAGGTCACCTGGTCGACCCGATCGAGGGGAGGCTCGAACTCGATGGCCCGGTCGAGCTGCTTCGGCGGCGTCCGCGGCACCACCGCTGTGCCATCCAGCCCGCTGGCGAGGGTGTGCGCGTGCTCGCCGCGTTCACCGAACCGCTCCCGCATGTCGATGCGGGACAGCGCGGCGATGTCTCCGAGCGTGTGCAGGCCGAGCCGGCGCAGCAGCGGTGTCAGCTCGGCCAGACCCGGCTGGGTCAGACCCAGCTGGGCGACGGAGAGTGGCGCCAGGAACGCGGGGGAGCCGCCGGACGGGATGACGCGCACGCGGGCGAGGCCGGTGGAGCGGGCGGCCTGCTCCGCCGCGAAGGGTCCATCGGCGATGCCGACCCGCGGATCCGGCAGCCCCAGCGCCTCCAGGCACCGCAGCAGCTCGGCGGCCGCTTCCTCCTCGCCGCCGTAGTAGCGCGCCGGCCCCCGCGCGCGCAGCACGCAGGTGCCGGGACGCACCGGCTGCACGCCGGGTGTGATCTCCTCGATCGCGGCGAGCACCGGTTCGAACGCGCGCGCATCCAGCACCGGGTCGTAGGGCACCACCTCCAGTTGCGGGCAGCGTGCCTGCGCCTCACGCATCCGCAGGCCACGCTTGACGCCATCGGCGCGGGCCGCGGACGAGCAGGCGAACACCATCCCCTTCTCCACCAGCGCCAGCGGCAGGTCGGCGGCCAGCGCGAGTGACTGCTGTGCTGCGATGACCGGCCAGTCGGGACACCACAGCACGATCGCGCGGGTGACGGCCCTCGGATGACCTCCACTCCCGGTCATCTAGCTCACCGCCTCGAGCCGGGTGGGGCCGGCGGCGCCGAAGCTCTCTGCCCGGAACTGCTCATCCGGGGCAGGCAGCCACAGCTCGGCGGTGCGGCGCGGACCGGTGCCCCCGCGCGGCGCGGCCTCGACCGTCACCCTCCGTGAGGAGAGGTAGCCGTTGCCCGTGCCGAGACCGTCCCACCCGCTGCGCGCGACGGTGAGGGTCGCCTCCACCTGTGGCCAGTCGCCGGCCACGATCAGGGTCGCCTCGCGCTGCCGGAGGCGGGCGGTGAGCCGGGCGACATCGCCGTCTTTCGCGCGGGACGGCGGGGAGACGACGACCACGCTGAGCACGTCGACGACCGCCGCGGTGACGGTCAGCCAGTCGTCGCCGGGATGCGGCACCAGCACGAGCCTCTCGAGGTCGATGCCGAAGCGTCCGGCCGCCTCTGCGCCGAAATCGGGCATCCCGACCACACCGCACCAGGCCCCGGCGGCACTCGGGCCGGCCAGCATGGCCATCAGCAGTGTGGTCGACCCCCGCACCGAGTACGCTGCACCGGCTTTGAGCGCACCACCCGGCAGCAGCGGGAAGAGTGCGGGATGCGTCTGCAGCGTGCGGCTCTCGAGCTTGGTGGCCTGCATCTGCCGGATCCGGGTCTGCAGCTCATGCACCTGCGCGCGGTCGACGACCGGTTCGCTGAGGTGAGGGGCTGCCAGGGTCATGCTTCCATTTTCGAACACATGTTCGAATGGTGCAACTGAAAATCCTGTGTTGTGGAGAACTCCCGCCGCCTCCACGACCCACAATGGAGACGTGCGCGCCACCTACCCCGCCGCGGTCTACCTCTGCCTCTTCGACGGCGGCCGCATCCTGCTGCAGCGCCGCTGCGGGACGGGCTACCGTGACGGCGAGCTGTCCCTCCCCGCCGGACACATCGAGCCGGGGGAGTCCGCCACCGCGGCCGTGCTGCGTGAAGCACGCGAGGAGACCGGCCTCGTCCTCGATCCCGCGCGCGTGCGCCTCGCGCTGGTGCAGCACGGCCGCGCCGACGGCGATACCTACATCGACTTCTTCTTCACCGCGGACCTCCCCGCCGGCGTCCAGCCGATCGTCGGCGAGCCGGACAAGGCATCAGAACTGGTGTGGGCCGAAGCGCAGGCGCTGCCCGAGGATGTCATCCCCGTCATCCGTAATGGGATCGAAGCGCTTCTGCGCGGCGAGACGTACACCGAATACGGCTGGTGACGCCCTACCGGTCCCGACCTCTACCGCCCCTACCGCCCCTGCGGTTCCGTCACGAAGTCGATCAGCTGCTCCACCCGGCCGAGCAACTCGGGCTCGAGGTCGGAATAGGAGCGAACCTGGCCCAGGATGCGCTTCCAGGCACGCGCGATGTCGGCCTGCGTCGCATGCGGCAGCCCGAGCGCGTCGCAGATCCCGTGCTTCCAGGGGACGGATCTCGGGATGCGCGGCCACTCCGCGAGGCCCACCCGCGAGGGCTTGACCGCCTGCCAGATGTCGACGAAGGGATGCCCGACGACGAGCACGTGCGCGCCATACGGGCCGCGCGACACCTGATCCGCGATGCGGCTCTCCTTGGATCCGGCCACGAGATGGTCCACCAGCACGCCGATGCGACGGCCGCGGTCCGGGCGGAACTCGGCGACGATCGCGTCCAGGTCGTCGACACCCTCCAGATACTCGACGACGACTCCCTCGACGCGGAGGTCGTCGCCCCAGACGCGCTCGACGAGCTCGGCGTCGTGACGACCCTCCACGAAGATGCGGCTCGCGCGGGCGACTCGCGCCTTCTGGTCGCCGACCGCGAGCGATCCGGAGGCGGTGCGCGTCGGCCCCTGGGGTGCGCGTGACGGCACTACGAGCCGGACCGGTTCACCGTCGATCAGGAACGAGCCGGTCAGTGGGAACACCCGCTTCTTCCCGAAGTAGTCCTCGAGCTCGACGGTCTGCGCTTCCAGCCGGGTGATCGCCCCGCAGAACCCGGTCGTCGCATCCTCGACCACCAGCTCCTTCACGGCCTCGACGGTGGGCACGACTTTGCGGCCGGCGTTCTTCCAGCCGGTGGCGAGCACATCCGTTCCGTAGCGATCGTCCATCACCCGATGGAGGCTATGCGACGGCGTGCGGGAAAGCCGGAAGGCACGCTGCGCTCAGTCGAAGACCCGCACCAGCCGCCAGGACCGGTCGACCGTGTCGTGCCGGACATCGAACATGTGCGCAATGCCGTCCTCGCTGGTGCCCTGGAAGCGCCAGCCGCCGATCTCGCGTGGAAGGCTGCCGGTCGTGTAACGATGCTCGCCGAATGGCCGCCACCAAGCGCACACCTCCGCCCACACCGTGGGAGTGTCGGACACCCGGTAGCGAGTGGAGCGCCACACCAGCCGCGTGGGGATGCCCTCGTCGGTCGTCCACACGGCGACCGCCTCGTCGATCTCGGTCATGCTGTTCACCTCGCCTGTCGAACAGATGTTCGAAGAACAAGTATAGCCACCGGCCGCCGGCCGGCAATCCCATCCTCACGCCGAACGCCGCCGTCGGATCAGGTGGACCGCCGCCAGGCACAGCATCGCAGTCAGCAGCCCGGCGCCGGTGAACGTCAGCACATCCGTGCCGAGGCCACCGGTGAGGGGGATCAGCGGCACGGGCAACTGCTTGTTCTGGACGTCCGCGAGGGTCACCGTGGTCGAGGCGGCGAGGATGGTCACCGTGATCGGGTTGGGTGCCACCATGAATCCGACCGGCGCCTGGGTCTCCCGCAATTGGTACGTGCCGGGGCCCAGATTGGTGATCCGGAAGGATCCACCGAGCTGGTCCAGATCGGCGCCGGTGCACGAGGACGCCGATTCGGCCACACAGTCCGTCACGGTGATCGCCGGTCCCGCCGGCTTGCCGGCCCCATCCACCGGTGTGAAGGTCCACGCTGCGCCCGGGAGGATGTTCTTGGCGGCCGTCGCATCGGTCTTGCGCCACAGCACGTCGGAGACCGTCACCTCTACGGTCACCGTGCAGAGCGGGTCTTTCGAGCCGAGGAGGCAGTTGCTTCCGGTCGTCGGGGACACCACTGTGTTGACCAGCGTGTGGTCACCGGCATCCGGATTGTTCACAGTCACCGAGTACGTGATCGTCGCCACCGCCGCCGGCGCCAGGCCGCCCGCCCAGGACAGTACTGGAGTCGACCAGGATGCCGTCCCGGTCGAGGCGGACTGATCGCCGTTGTACCGGGCATCCTTCAACACATCCGTCAGATCGTCGGAGAAGGTTGCGTTCGTGTACGACTGCGTTCCGGTGTTCTTCACCGTGATCGTGTACGCGACCTTGTCTCCTGAGTGCGCCGATTGCACGGCGGACACTTTCTTGACGGCTAGTCCGCACTGGGACGGATCAGCCCGGTCGGTGAATTGGGCCACCCCTGTCGTGTTCCCGGCCGGAGCGTCGCTGCCCGCAGTAGAGGTCGTCACTGCGGTCGCCTGGTTGGACACGATCAGAGCGGCTGCCGCATCGCACGCGACGGCGGGTGCCTTGGTCTGGAAACACATTTCCGGTGGAGTGCCCACCCAGCTGATGGCGATCTGCCCGGTGACGACCCCCGCCGCATTGGTCACGCCGTTGACCGTGACGGATGCCGTGATCGAGGTCACCGTTGTAGGAATGGCTGCGAGGCTGAGCGATCCGCCCCGACTCACAGTGACGTTGTCGAATCCGCTGATCACGGCATTGTTCTGGTCTCGCAGGGTGACGGATGAGTTCGCGTAGGTGATGCTGACGAGACCGGGGAGGGTGAGGGTTCCCCATCGGCTGAAGGATGCCGCGCCCGTTCCGCAGTAGTAGCCCTGGGGTGTGACGGTCATCGTTGCCGGAGGGGTCGACGTGCACGTGCCGCCGGTGCTCGCGTTGAAGAAGACGATCTGACCGCCGTCTCCTGTGGCCACCAAGCAGCCGCTCCCGATATCCGTGGCGTCGCGGACCGTGTAGTTGCGCGCGTTGCCGACAAGCGTGAAACCTGCACACGCCGGGACTCTCCCCAGCAGTCCCCAGTTCGCGAAGTCCAAGCAGATCACCTGGTTGCCGTTCGACACGTACACCTTCGTCCCGACGGCGTAGGCGTCTCCCGAGTCATTGGCACCGATCGGGAAGCCGGCGCCCGTTGTGTCATATGGATTGGAGACCGAGGCACCGGTCAAGCTCAAGCACTGCGACGAGGTGCCGATACCGTTCACGAGGGTGCAGATACCCGTCAGAGCGCCGGATTTGCTGAGAATGGGAGCGAACGGGGTTCCCTTGTTCGCTGTCGGAAGCGATGAATTGATCGGCCAGGATCCGGGGCATAGAGCCCCTGTGGTCGTGTTGAAGCAGAAGGTCTGCCAGGGGTTCGTCGACGCTTGTCGCACGCTGGCGAACACGTAGTCGCCGAAGGCGGAAGAAGTGAAGTGGGTCGAGGTGGTCACCCCAGCCCCACGGAGAGTGGCCCCCGCGCAGGCGACCATCGTCGGAGTGGTGCAGAGAAGGATGGCCTGACTGCTGGCGTGCACCGCTGCGCTGTAGGTGTTTCCGTTGGACGCCGGCAGTCCGGTGCCGTTGATCTGCGCGCCGTAGGTCACGTTGTCCACAGCGCCGCCTGCACGTGCGGTGTATCCGCAACTGGTCGGAGTCGTGGGAGAAAGGTCCAGACAGGAGATTCCGACACTGGAGTTGTCCGTGAGCCCGTTGTACCAGTAGAGCTTGGCGCCCACGAGCCAGGTGCCCGTCTGCTGGGGGTCTTGCCCGCGAAGGGCGTGCCTGTCCCGATCGGCGCGCCCACGGTGGCCGACCAGGACTGCACGTTGCTGTTGGTGGGCCATCCCGGGCATGTGGATCCGCTTGCCTGAGCGCAGAAGACATACGGGCCGGTGTTGTGGTGATACACCGCGTAGACGAGGCTGTTGCGAACCACGACGTTGTAGGCATCGCCGCCGGTCATCGTGATGGTGCCGCGCGGAGGCTCGCTGAATGGGACGGAAAGCTGCTGCGTGCCCTGCGGCGCGATCGTCGCCGTGAATCCGATGCCTGTGGCCGAGGCCGGGGGTACGCCGGTCGTCCATGCCCCTCCGGTCGTGTATTGGGGAGTCACCCCGCCCGCTGCGCTCTGTGCCGGAGGAAGCTGGAGCGAGCCGGCGACGAACGCGCCTGCTTTGCTGAGGTCGTCCTTGAGGTTCACCGATGCGTTCGCACCCGTGTTGTTCTGGTACGGGACGATCCATTTCAGGAGGTCGCCCGGCTTCGCGGTTCCCGTCGCCACACCCTTCGGCGCGTCGGCGGAGGCGGCAGCGGTGCCGTTGGAGGCGTTGCTTCCGGTCGTGTAGATCGTCGACACCGCCGTGGCCGCCGCATCCGAGAAGTGCTGGGGGATGACGATGATGCCGACGAGTGCACCGACTGCGGCGCAGGCCGCCGCCAGCATTGCGATACCCCGACGGCGGTTTCCGCGGGCGGTGTGCCCAGTACGACGCTCCACGATCAGAACTTCCCCTCCACGCCCTCGAGCCGTGATCAAGCCGGACGGCGCCCATTCCGTGGACGCAGCCCGTTTCCATTACCAGGACCAAGCGGTCCTCCACATATCAGGACTGTCCACGCCTCTGTTCGTTTCGCCCCGCGGAATCCAATGCAGATAACCAAGGCAAGGCATGGGAACTTCAGCCGAGCGGCGACCACCCGCCGAAGTGCTCGTAGATGCACCGGCATTCGGCGTGTCGGCTGCAACAACGAACACCTCGGCGACGAAACGCGGGCGCGACGAAACGCGTGGGCGCGACGAAACGTGGGCGCGACGAAACGCGGGAGCGCGGGAAGGAGAGGTTGCGGGCGGGGTGGCGGCCGGGTCAGCCGATGGTGGCGCCGAACAGCAGCCCGAGAAGGTACGTGGCGGCGGCAGCGCCATAGCCGATCAGCAACTGCCGGATCGCCCGCTTCAGCGGCGACGCGCCGGAGAGAAGCCCCACGATGGCGCCCGTCCCCAGCAGCACCAGGCCCACCAGGAAGGCGGACACCACGATCGCTGCGGTCCCGGTCAATCCGAAGAGGAAGGGCAGGATCGGGATGAGCGCACCCGACGCGAAGAAGCAGAAGCTCGAGATGGCGGCGTTCCACCCCGTCCCGATCGCCTCGTGCTCGTCCTCGCCGTCCTGTGCGGGCTCCGAAGGGATCGGGATGGGCGAGGTGACGGCCTGCAGTCCGGCGAGCACCTGGCGCGCGTGCTCGGCCGCCTCTTCCGGCGACATCCCGCGGGCGCGGTAGACCAGCGTGAGCTCGTTGGCGTCCACATCCAGGTGGGGGAGCGCGGAGCCGGTGGCGGGATTGGGTGCGGACGCCTCCAGCAGTTCGCGCTGCGACCGCACGGACACGTACTCGCCCGCGCCCATGGAGAGCGCGCCCGCCAAGAGCCCGGAGATGCCTGTCAGCAGCACGACATGGCTCGGGACGCCGCTCGCGCTCACGCCGAGCACCAGTGCGAGGTTGCTGACGAGGCCGTCGTTCGCTCCGAAGACGGCGGCTCGGAACGTGCCCGACAGCCGCTGCCGGCCACGCGCGGCCAGCGCTCGGACGACCTCCTCGTGGACCTGCTCGTCGGCTGCCATCTGCGGAGTGGCATCCTGATCGCCGGCGTACGGCGACCGGGCCTCGGCCCGCTGGGCCAGCGCGAGGACGAAGACCGAGCCGAATCGCCGGGCCAGCCAGCCCAGCATCCGGGTGCGGAGACCGCCCCGCAGCGGTCGGCCCGCCTGATCTCCGAGGAGGTCGACCCAGTGCTGCTCGTGGCGGCCTTCGGCCTCGGCGAGCGCGAGGAGGATCTCGCGCTCCTCTCCCTGGCGGCGTCCGGCGAGGTCACGGTAGACAGAGGCCTCTGCGCGCTCATCGGCCAGATAGCGGCGCCACCGCTTGATGTCGGCGGGGCTCGGGGTGCGGGCTGCTGTCGTCATCGTCTCCAGTCTAGGAGAGGCTGTTCGACGTCGGTGAGCGGGCAGCGGCCGGCTCAGGAGGGCAGAGTGACGCGGGCAGCCGCTTCTCCGTCGATGACCAGCGCGGCAGCGGACCGGGTGAAGCGCTCTCCCCAGTCGGCGGCGGCGATCAGCGCTTCCTTCGGTCCGAGGATGCGGAACGGCGCATCCACGGCGGCGAGCCCGAAAAGAGCCCACTCGGCACTGTCGGCGGTGATCCGCACCCGGCTGGACCCGTCGCCCTGGTCCTCGACGTCCGCCCAGCGCTGCAGCACGTCGAGGACGCGCTCGAGGGGCGCCTCCACCACGGCCTCGACGACGACCGGCTCGACGACGCTGTGCAACGACTGGCGCACGTACGCGGCGGCATCCTCCGCCGGGAGGGCGCGCGGCCGGAACCGCGTCCCGGTCGGCCGGGGCTCGGCGATGCGATCGAGCCGGAAGCTGCGCCAGTCGAATCGCGTCAGGTCGTAGGCCACGAGGTACCAGCGGCGCTCGATGGACACCAGCCGGTGCGGTTCGACGGTCCGTGTCGACGCCTGCCCGTCACGCGCGACGTAGGCGAACTCGATCCGTTCCTCGTCGCGGCAGGCCTGCGCCAGCGCCGTCAGGATGCCGGCATCCGCCGAGGGAGCCGGTCCGAGTGTCGTGGAGAGCGTCGTCATCCGGAGGGCGTCGACCCGGCGCCTCAGCCGTGGCGGCATCACCTGCACGATCTTGGCCAGCGCACGCACCGACGCCTCGTCGACGCCGGAGATCCCGCTCTGCGCGGCGGTCCGCAGGCCGACGGCCAGAGCCACCGCCTCATCGTCATCGACCACCAGCGGGGGGAGGGACGCGCCGGCCGCCAGCTGATAGCCACCGGCGACGCCCCGCGTCGCGTCGACCGGGTAGCCGAGGTCGCGGAGGCGTTCCACATCCCGTCGGAGGGTTCGGGGGGAGATGCCGAGGCGGTCGGCGAGCTCGTGACCCGGCCAATAGCGGTGGGTCTGGAGCAGGGAGAGGAGCTGCAGCGCTCGGGATCCGGTACTTGCCATGGATCCATTGTGCACGGCTTAGCGGACGGAAAGTGGCCGCTATGGGATCGTTCCCCTGCCAGCGCTCAGCCGACGTCGGCCGGACGGAGGGCCTCGGCGCCCGGGCGCGACAGTGTGATGACCGCCTCCGTCACCCACTCGGAGTCCTCGAGTTCGCGTTCGATCGCCTGCAGATCGGCCGCCACGTCGGATTCCCGTTCGTTGCCGACCAGATCCACCCCCGCCACCAGATAGAAGCGTTCGGGCCCGATGTACTCCAGGTGCAGGTACGTGACCTTCTCGACCTCGGGATGTCCCAGCAGCGCCGAGAGCGCCGCCTGCCAGGCCTCGTCGGAGCCCGGCTCGCCGAGCAGGAAGCGACGGTTCCGCTGGATGAGGACCACCGCGACCACCGCCAGCAGCACGCCGACCAGGATGGATCCGAGCGCATCCCAGAACGGGTTGCCCGTCAGCTCGTGCAGCAGCACGCCGAAGAAGGCGATCACCAGACCGATGAGGGCCGCCGCGTCCTCCGCGAACACGGCGCGGAGGGTGGGATTGGAGGTGCTGAGAACGTGCGCGAACGTGTTCGCGCCGCGCGAGACCGCCTTCGCGTGCGCCTGCCGGTAGGACTGGATGAACGAGATCCCCTCGAACACGAACGCCACCGCGAGGACGAGGTACGCGACGAAGTACTCCGTGTCCTCCTTGCGGGAGCCGAGGGAGGACACGCCGTTCATGATGGAGACGACCGCGCCGGCGGTGAACAGTCCGACAGCGGCGAACAGGCTCCAGAGGTACGCGTCGCGTCCGTAGCCTCCCGGGTGCACGTCGTCGCGGGGCTTCGCGGCGGCACGCTCGGCCTGGATGAGGAAGATCTCGTTGCCCGCATCCGCCCACGAGTGCGCGGCCTCGGCGACCAGCGACGCCGATCCGGTGAGCACGGCCGCGAAGGTCTTCGCGATCGCGACCAGGAGGTTGGCCGTGAAGGCGAGCAGCACCGTGAAGAAGGTCGACGAGCGTTTCCTGCGGGCCATGGCGACACCATAGTCCGCCCACGGAGCGACCGACGGAACACGAAAGGCCCCGGTCGTTCGACCAGGGCCTTCGCATTCGGTGTCCGAGGGGGGACTTGAACCCCCACGCCCTATACGGGCACTAGCACCTCAAGCTAGCGCGTCTGCCATTTCCGCCACCCGGACTCAGGTGTGGGCCGCCGAATCGCTCCGGCTGCCGAAGAAAGACGATAGCACGGATTCCGTGTGCCGGATCACTCCGGGGCGAGCCCCGGGCGTGGCGGCGGATCACGGCCCGGGCGTCGGCGGCGGCCGGTAGCGTGGGGGGATGACCGACCGACTCCTCGCGACCGAGCCCGACCTCGACGAGACCGCGATCATTGCGCGCGACCTGATCCGGTTCGACACCACGAACCACGGTGAAGGCCGGTCGAACGGCGAGGCAGACGCCGCCGAGTACGTGGAGGCGAAGCTGGCCGGGCTGGGCCTGCGTCCCGAGGTCTTCGAGTCCGATGCCGGGCGGGCGAGCGTCGTCGCCCGGGTCGAGGGGAGCGATCCAGGGAAGCCCGCGCTCGTGGTGCACGGCCACCTGGATGTCGTGCCCGCCGACGCGCGCAACTGGTCGGTCGACCCGTTCGGCGGCGAGATCAAGGACGGCCTGCTCTGGGGCCGTGGGGCCGTCGACATGAAGAACATGGATGCGATGATCCTGACCGCGCTGGGCGACATCCTGAACGCGGGGGAGCGGCCTGCTCGCGACCTCGTCGTCGCGTTCTTCGCGGACGAGGAGGACGGAGGCAGGCGCGGCTCCCACTACCTGGTCGACACCCGTCCGGAGCTGTTCGCGGGCGCGACCGAGGCGATCAGCGAGGTCGGCGGCTACTCGATCGACCTTGCGGGCCGTCGCGCCTACCTGCTCCAGACCGGCGAGAAGTCTCTGGTCTGGATCAAGCTGATCGCGCGAGGCCGCGCGGCCCACGGTTCGCGCCTCATCCGGGACAACGCGATCACCCGGCTCGCCGAGGCCGTCGTCGCGCTCGGCCGAGAGGAGTGGCCCATCCAGCTGACGGCGACGACGACACGGCTGGTCGGCGAACTCGGCCGCCTACTCGGCGTCGATCCGCAGCAAGTGGGACCGGACGAGGTGATCGTCCGCACCGGAACGGCGGCCGGCTTCATCCTCGCCACGCTGCGGACGACGACGAACCCGACGTTGCTCGAGGCCGGGTACAAGCACAACGTGATTCCGGACACCGCGGAGGCGCTGATCGACATCCGCACCCTCCCCGGCGAGGAGGATGCGGTGCTTGCGCGCGTCCGCGAGCTGATCGGCGACGACATCGAGATCCGCGTGATGCACCGCGACATCGGCCTGGAAGCGGAGTTCGGCGGCAGCCTGGTGGACGCGATCACCGGGACCCTGCAGCGCCACGATCCGGGAGCTCCGGTCCTGCCCTACCTGCTCTCCGGCGGCACGGACAACAAGGCGCTCAGCCGGCTCGGGATCACCGGCTACGGCTTCGCACCGCTCCGGCTGCCGGCCGAACTCGACTTTCCCGGCATGTTCCATGGCGTCGATGAGCGCGTGCCGCTCGACGCGCTAGTGTTCGGGAGGACCGTGCTCGGCGACCTGCTGCGCGCCTACTGACCTCAGGCCCTCCGCTCCGTTTCACTCGACCCGGGACCTCACGCCACGCATGACCTTCATCAACGCACTGATCCTCGGCCTCGTCCAGGGACTCACCGAGTTCCTTCCCGTCTCGTCGTCGGCGCACATCCGCATCGTCGGGGAGCTGCTCGGAACCGGCGCCGACCCGGGCGCCCGGTTCACCGCGATCATCCAGCTCGGCACCGAGGCCGCCGTGGTGCTCTACTTCTGGCGGGACATCACGCGCATCATCGGGCACTGGTTCCGGGCGCTGTTCGGGCGCATCCCGAGGGACGACCCCGACGCGCGGATGGGGTGGCTGGTCATCATCGGCAGCATCCCGATCGTGGTTCTCGGCCTGCTGTTCCAGAACCAGATCGAGACCGTGTTCCGCTCACTCTGGATCGTCGCCACGACGCTCATCGTGTTCGGCATCCTGCTCGGAATCGCCGACCGGGTCGGAGCCAAGCGGAAGCGACTGCGGGAGCTGACCTGGGGCGACGGCATCATCTACGGCCTGGCGCAGTCCCTCGCGCTCATCCCGGGCGTGTCTCGCTCGGGCGGCACCATCACGGCGGGGCTCTTCATGGGCTACCAGCGTCGCGCTGCCGCCCGCTACTCGTTCCTGCTGGCGCTGCCGGCCGTGTTCGGGAGCGGCTTCTACCAGCTGTACAAAGCGGTCAAGGAGCCGTGCACGCACGCCCTCGCCACAGCAGGGACCTGCACTCCGGAGGTATTCGGTCCGGCCGAGACCGCGGCCGCGACGGTGGTCGCGTTCGTGGTCGGGCTGCTGGTGATCGCCTTCTTCATGGGCTACATCTCACGCCGTAGCTTCCTGCCCTTCGTGATCTACCGCATCGCGCTCGGCGTCCTGCTGATGATCCTGCTGGCGACCGGAGCCCTCCAGGCCTGATCGCGTCAGCCAGGCCTGATCGCGTCAGCCAGGCCTGATCGCGTCAGCCGCGGCGCGGGTCGTCGGGGGCGCGGCCGGCGGTGCCGCCGTCACGGCCGTCGCCGCGGCGGCGCAGGTAGCGCTCGAACTCCTGCGCGATCGCCTCGCCGCTCGCCTCCGGCGAGTCGACGGTGTCGCGTGCCTGCTCCAGCTGCTGGATGTAGGAGGCCATTTCTTCGTCGTCCGCCGCGAGCGCATCGATCCCGGACTCCCAGGCGGCTGCTTCGTCGACCAGCGTTCCGCGGGGAATCGTCACGTCGACGAGCTCCTCCAGCTTGTCGATGAGGGCGAGGACCGCCTTCGGGCTGGGCGCGTTGTGCACGTAGTGGGGCACCGACGCCCAGATCATGATCGTCGGGATGCCGACGTCCTCCGCCCCCTCGGCGAGCGCGCTCAGGATGCCGACCGGACCCTCGTAGTTCGACCGCTCCACGCCGAGCTCGGCCCGCACAGCCGCGTTGTCGCTGGAGGCGAAGACGGAGATCGGCCGGGTGTGCGGGACATCGGCGAGCATCGCGCCGAGGAAGACGATCGCGCCGATGTCGGCGGCGAGCGCCACATCCATGATCTCTGAGGTGAAACTGCGCCAGCTGCGGGAGGGCTCCGTGCCCAGCAGCAGGAAGATGTTGTGGGCGTTGTCGCCGGTGACCGTCAGCTCTGCGTCGCCGGCCAGGTCTTCCGGGACGTGTCCGGGAATCGAGGGCCCGTACACGACAGCGGAGGGCCAGATCAGCCGGCGGCGCCCGTCGTCGTCGGTGACCACGGGCCGGTTGAACTGGAAGTCGAAGTAGAGCTCCGGATCGACCTCCGCGAGCGGTACGACGTCGAGCTGCTCCTTGAGGGTCTTCACCGCACCGCTGGCGGCCTCACCGGCGTCGTTCCAGCCTTCGAAGGCCACCACGAGGATGCGGCCGCCGAGGATGTTCTGTCCGTCTGTCACGAAGCTGTCCCTCGTCCCTTCCCGGCGACCGGTCGGGGCGCCATCCCTCAAGAATAGGCCCGCGGCTCTCCCGATAGACTTGCCCGTTGTGACCGCGCCTTTCCCTCGCAGCGAACAAGCCCCCGCCGATCAACCGTCGGCCGGGTCGCCCACCGTGCCCGCTGCCGTCCTCTGGGACATGGATGGCACGCTGGTCGACACCGAGCCCTATTGGATGGAGTCGGAGCGCGAGCTGGTCGGCTCGTTCGGCGGCACGTGGACGCACGACGACGGGATGCTGCTGGTCGGGCTCGGCCTGTGGACCTCCGCCGAGATCCTCCGTTCCCGCGGGGTCGCGATGACGGCCGATGAGATCGTGCAGTGGCTGACCGACCGGGTCCAGGTGAAGCTCGACGAGAAGGGTGTGCCGTGGCGTCCGGGCGCGCGGGAGCTGCTCCTCTCGCTGCGCGAACGCGGCATCCCGACGGCGCTGGTCACCATGTCGATGCGGCGGATGGCGGAGCAGATCGTGGCACACATCCCCTTCGACGCGTTCGACGTGATCGTGAGCGGCGATGAGGTGGAGGAGCCGAAGCCCCACCCCGAGCCGTACCTGCGTGCCGCCGCCCTCCTCGGCGTCGCGGCGGCGGATGCGGTCGCGATCGAGGACTCGCTGGTCGGGCTCGCGTCCGCGGTGGCGTCCGGTGCGGCCACGATCGGGGTTCCCCACATCGTCCCGCTGCCCGAGTCGGACGAACACGTGCTGTGGGACTCGCTGGACGGCCGCACCGCGGACGACGTGGTCGCCGTTGCGCGCGCACGCCGAGAGGCGGCTGCCCGATGAACGAGACACGACGCAGTTCCGGCCCGTTCCGTGCGGGCGACCGGGTGCAGCTGACCGGTCCGAAGGGCCGGATGAACACGATCACGCTCGAGCCGGGCAAACTGTTCCACAGCCACCGCGGCGTCCTGCCGCATGATGCGATCATCGGCCTCCCCGACGGGTCGGTGGTGACGAACAACGCCGGCGTCGAACACCTCGCGCTCCGGCCGCTCCTGACCGACTTCGTGATGTCGATGCCGCGGGGAGCGGCCATCGTCTACCCGAAGGATGCCGCGCAGATCCTGGCGCTGGCCGACATCTTCCCGGGCGCCACCGTGGTGGAGGCGGGCGTCGGCTCCGGCGCCCTGTCGTTGTGGCTGCTGCGGGCGATCGGTCCGGAGGGCCGGCTGCTCTCGTTCGAGCGGCGGGAGGAGTTCGCCGACGTCGCCCGCGACAACGCCGCGACATTCCTCGGCGGCGACCCCGGGAACTGGACGCTCACGGTCGGCGACCTGCAGGACGCGCTCCCCGCCGCCGTCGAGCCGGGAACCGTCGACCGGGTCGTGCTCGACATGCTGGCCCCGTGGGAGACGCTGGATGCGGTCACCGCGGCCCTCAAGCCGGGCGGCGTGGTCATCTGCTACGTCGCGACGGTCACCCAGCTGTCCCGCGTCGCGGAGGCGATTCGCGCCTCCGGCGATTTCACGCACCCGCAGTCGAACGAGACCATGGTGCGCGGCTGGCACGTGGAGGGACTCGCCGTCCGTCCGGACCACCGTATGATCGCGCACACCGGCTTCCTCATCACGGCTCGCCGGCTCGCGCCGGGCGCCGTGCTGCCCGAGCTCAAGCGACGCCCCTCCAAGTCGGACTACTCGGATGCGGACGTCGAGGTCTGGACGCCGGGCGCCCTCGGGGAGCGCGAATCCAGCCCCAAGAGCCTCCGGAAGCGGATGCGCGAGGCGGCCACGAGTGCTGACCTGGCGAAGGGCCGCGACGAGGATGCGGCCCCCGCCACCGAGGCGGACGAGGGCACTCCGACCGTCCGATAGCATGAGAGACCGGGACGCCCTGCATCGCCTGCGGCTGTCCCGCATCCCCACCGATCGCATCGAAAGAGGACCCGTGCCCCACGCAACTGGTCGCCGTGCACCCGCACTCGGCAGAGCCGCCGCCGTCATCGGAGCCGCCGGACTGGTGGCCGTCGCCCTCACCGGATGCTCGGGGAATCCGAACGACGACTGCGGCAAGGCTCTGTCGTCGGGCTCCGCCTCCAACCTGGTGCAGGCGACGGGCAAGATCGGCGCGAAGCCGAAGGTCACGGTTCCCGCTCCGATCGACGCCACGAAGTCGCAGCGCTCCGTGCTGACGGAGGGCCGCGGCGCCACCGTGCACATCGGCCAGCAGGTCGAGGTGGGCTATTCCGTGCTCGACGGCCAGACGGGAAGCGTGCTCGGGTCGGGCTACGGCGACCAGGCCGGCGCGCTCCCGGTGGGATCGGACGCGATCAGCCGCGGAGTGATGTGCGCGACGGTCGGCTCGCGGGTCGCTGTCGTCCTCTCCCCGAAGGACGCGTCGCAGGGCGGGACGTCCGCTTCGGGCACACAGATCTACGTCCTCGACATCCTCTCCGCTTCCCTGAACGCGGCGAACGGCGCGGTGCGCCCCTCGGTCTCGGGCTTCCCGACGGTCGTGCTCGCGCCCACCGGGCAGCCGGGCATCACGATCCCCTCCTCGGGCAAGGCCCCGACGGCCGTGCGCAGCGAGGTGCTGAAGCAGGGCGATGGAGCGGTCGTGAAGAAGGACAGCACGGCGGTCCTGCAGTACACCGCCGTCGGGTGGGACAGCAAGCAGGTCGTGACGAGCAGCTGGACGAACGGCGGCCCGGATCGCGTGGACGTCGCGAGCGGCCAGAGCCAGATCCAGAGCCAGAGCCAGTCGGCGCTCCCGCAGTCCATGCTCAAGGAGATCGTCGGCCAGAAGGTCGGCTCCCAGCTGGTGATCGAAACGCCCGCTGACGGGCAGGTTCCTGCGGCCGCCTGGGTGGTGGACATCCTCGGGATCCACTGACCCGCGGACTAGGATGGACGGGTGTCCCGCTCCTCGTCCTCGCCCGCGCGCGTCCCGGTCGAGGAGCGTCTGTTCAGCCTCGTCCTCGCCCTTCTGGCGACCGAGAACGGCCTGACGAAGAGCGAGATCCTGTCGACCGTGCAGGGCTACCGTCAGCGCTACGAGCCGCACGGTGACAACAGCAGTCTGGAACGGCAGTTCGAGCGCGACAAGGACGACATCCGCGAGCTCGGCGTGCCGCTGGAGACGGTGGATGCCCCGGAGGCCTCGGGAAACAACCAGCTCCTGCGGTATCGCATTCCGAAAGGGGCATATGACCTCCCGGCGGACGTCAGCTTCTCGCCGGAAGAGCTCACCCTCCTCGGGCTGGCCGCCGCCGTCTGGCGCGAGGGCTCGCTCTCGGGGGAGTCGCGCCGGGCTCTGATGAAGCTTCGCTCCCTGGGCGTGGAGGCCGACGATCCTGTGGTCGGGTACGCGCCGCGGCTGCGGGTACGCGAGAGCGCCTTCGATCCGCTGACGCAGGCGCTCGAGCGGCACGTCATCGTCCAGTTCCCCTACCTGAAGCCGGGCGAGAGCGCGTCGCGGATGCGCACCATCGCGCCGCTCTCACTCGTGCAGCACCAGGGCCGGTGGCATCTGCAGGGCATCGACCAGGAGGCCGGCGGCTCGCGCACCTTCCTGCTCTCGCGCATCGTCGGCGCCGTGAAGCTGACAGCGCGGGTCTTCGATCCCGACAAGTACCGCGTGGACGGCGAAGCGTTCGCCGAGCGGGCGCTGGCCGAGCTGGAACGCATCTGGGAGTCGAACGTCGCCGAGATCGAGGTGACGGCGGGGACGGATGCCGCCACCCGCCTGGGCAAGCGCTACGGGGAGGCGGTCGCCGCGGGCGCGGACGGTGAGCCCGTGCGGCTCACCGTCAACTTCTCGGACATCAACATCCTCGCCGACCAGCTCGCCTCGTTCGGGCCGGAGGTGCTCGTCAGCTCGCCGCCGGAGCTGCGGGACCACGTTCTGCGGCGACTCGAGGCCACATTGGCGGCGCACACGGGGGAGGCGTCCGATGGCTGAACGCCGGAAGCCGATGCAGGCGCAGGACAAGCTCGCCTTCCTGCTCGCCCTCGTGCCGTACCTGATGGATCGCGACCGGGTGAGCGTCGCGGAGGCGGCCGAGCACTTCGGCGTCGAGCAGGAGCAGTTGCGCGAGGCAGTGCGGCTGATCGCCGTCTCCGGCATCCCGGGGGAGACGAACGCCTACCAACCCGGCGACCTGTTCGACATCGCCTGGGACGACTTCGAGGAGAACGACCAGATCATCCTCACCCACCAGGTGGCGATCGACGACTCTCCGCGATTCTCCGCCCGCGAGGCAGCTGCCCTGATCGCCGGGCTCCAGTACTTGACCGCTCTGCCCGAGAACGCGGACCGGGATGCCGTCGGCTCGCTGATGGCGAAGCTGACGCGCGGAGCGTCCGCCGCTCCCAGCCAGCTCGCGGTCGCGCGATCCGAGACGGATGAGGCGCTCGCGACCATCCGCGACGCCGTGATCGCCGGAGTCCAGGTCGAGTTCGACTACCTCAGCTCACGCGGGGAGCGGGAACGACGCCGCGTCGACCCATTGAGGATCGAGTCCGTCGACCAGGACTGGTACCTGCGCGGCTGGGACCACCTCCGGACGGCGATCCGCACCTTCCGGCTCGACCGGATCGACGATCTCGTCGCGACCGACGAGCCCATCACCTACCGGCCGGGCGACGTGAAGCTGCCCGAGACGCTCTTCACGGGCACACCGGAGGACCAGCTGGTGACCGTCGAGGTGTCGGCGTCCGCCATCGCTCTCATCGAGGACTACATCCCCGAGGGCGCCGCTCGCAGTGAGCGCGGCGGCGTGATCCGGACCAGCGTCCGGGTCGCGCACTTCCACGGTCTGAAGCGGCTCGTGGCGGGCCTCTCCGGCGTGCTGACCGTGCTCGACCCGCCCGAGGCGCGCCAGGTGGTCGCCGCCTGGGCGCGTGCGGGTGTCGAGCGATACCGCTAGCGGGACCGAGGGCTGCTGACCTCGACCGGTAGGCTGTCCCCGTGCCCTGGTGGTCGTGGCTGCTGATCTGGACCGTGCTCGTGCTCGGTCTTCTCGGTATGCTCGCGTTCTTCGCCTGGTGGCTGTTCCGGAAGCTGATGGCCGCGGGCCGCGAGGCCGCCGCCCTCGCGGAAAAGGCGGAGGTGCTGTCCCGCCGGGCCGATGACCTGCACGAGAGGTTCGAACCGGCCGTGCTCGCCGACGCCGCAGAGCTGCGCGAACAGCGCCGGGATCGCTTGGCTGAGCGGGCGATCGCGCGGCAAGCTCGCAGGGACGCCCGGGTCAGGCGCGGTAGACTATTGGTCGATGTGGACCCGGCGACGGTTCCCGCTCGCTTCGCCCACCTTTTGAGAAGGACCTGATCTCATGTTCGCAGGACTGACCGGATGGCATCTGCTCATCATCCTTGCTCTCATCCTTCTCCTCTTCGGTGCGACGAAGCTCCCGGCTCTCGCGAAGAGCGTCGGCCAGTCGGTCCGGATCTTCAAGGGCGAGGTCGACGAGATGAAGAAGGACGGCGACAAGGGCGACAAGACCGTCCCGCCGACTCCGAGCGACACGCCCGACAACCCGAAGCCCAACGTCTAGTCCGGTGGCCTCCACGAAGCGAGGCAAGAACCGCGAAGGCCGGATGACGCTCGCCGAGCATTTCATCGAGCTTCGCAAACGCCTCTTCCGTTCCGCTCTCGCGCTCCTCGTGGGTGCTGTCGTCGGCTGGGTCCTCAGCGACTACGTCCTCAGCGCGATGCGTGGCCCGATCACCGACATCGCCAAGCAGCAGGGCCGCGAGGCGATGCTCAACTACGACAGCATCACGGGCGCATTCGATCTGAAGATGCAGGTCGCGATCACGATCGGCGTGATCGTGTCGAGCCCCTTCTGGCTGTACCAGGTGTGGGCGTTCTTTGTGCCGGCCATGACGCGCAAAGAGCTGAAGTACGCCTTCGGCTTCTTCCTGACGGCCGTCCCGTTGTTCATCGCGGGCGGAGTCGCGGGCTGGATGCTGGTGCCGCACATCGTGAATCTGCTGACCAGTTTCGCGCCCGCGCAGGATGCCGCCATCATCGGAGCGAAGACGTACTTCGACTTCATCCTCAAGCTGGTCATCGCCGTCGGCATCGCCTTCGTGCTCCCCGTCTTCCTGGTGCTGCTCAACTTCGTGGGCGTGCTGACCGCGAAGTCGATCATCGCCTCCTGGCGCTGGGCGCTCATCCTGATCGCCCTGTTCACGGCGATCGCGACACCCGCGGCCGACGTGCTCTCGATGTTCCTGCTGGCCATCCCCATGGTGGCGCTGTACTTCGCCGCCTATGGTGTCGCCTTCGTGCACGACCGGAGACTGGCGAAGAGCCAGAGGCGGCTGGAGGCCGACCTCGCCACCTAGACTCCGCCCGCTCGGGGGAGAGGTACCGCGCAGGCATAGGCTGGACGCGTGACCGACCAGACGCTCTCGCCGGCGGAGCGGTACGCCGCCTCGCGCGACCGGGCCCGACAGCCGCTGCTCGAGACGTTCCGGGAGAGTCTCCGGTTCGACCTCGACCCGTTCCAGGGGGAGGCGTGCGTCGCCCTCGAACGCGGACGCAGCGTCCTGGTCGCCGCGCCCACGGGAGCCGGCAAGACCATCGTCGCGGAGTTCGCGGTCTTCCTGGCGATGCGCGAGGCGAACGCGAACGTCTTCTACACGACGCCGATGAAGGCCCTGAGCAACCAGAAGTTCCAGGAGTTCGTGGAGGCGTACGGGCCCGAGTCGGTCGGCCTCCTCACCGGTGACACGAACATCAACTCGCATGCGCGCATCGTCGTCATGACGACCGAGGTCCTGCGCAACATGCTGTATGCGGACTCCGACCTGCTGACCGACCTCGCCTATGTGGTGATGGACGAGGTGCACTACCTGGCCGACCGCTTCCGTGGCGCCGTGTGGGAGGAGGTCATCATCCATCTGCCGTCGGAGGTGCGGATGGTGTCGCTCAGCGCGACGGTGTCGAACGCGGAGGAGTTCGGCGACTGGCTGCAGGCCGTCCGCGGCGACACGGACGTCGTCGTCTCGGAGGAGCGTCCGGTGCCGCTCGAGCAGCACATCCTGATGCGCTCGAAGCTGATCGACCTGTTCGACTCGTCCGGCCTCGCCGCGACGAACCGTGTGAATCCGGAACTCGTGCAGATGGCCCGCTACGGCGGCCGCGTGCTGAGCAGCCGGCAGATGCGGGATGTGGGCCGGTACCACTCCAAGGGCGGCCGCCCGGACAGCTATCGGATGAGCCGTTCCGACCTCGTGGCTCTGCTGCGGGAGCGCAATCTGCTGCCGGCCATCTTCTTCATCTTCAGCCGCAATGGCTGCGATGCCGCCGTGAAGCAGGTCCTGCGCGCCGGCGTCCGGCTCACCGAGAAGCACGAGCGCGACGAGATCCGCGCCATCGTCGAGGAGCGCTGCCGCACGCTGCTGGATGAGGACCTCGCCGTCCTCGGCTACTGGGAGTGGCTGGAGGGTCTGGAGCGCGGGGTCGCGGCCCATCACGCGGGCCTGCTTCCCGCCTTCAAGGAGGTCGTGGAGGAGCTCTTCCGGCGCAAGCTGGTGAAGGTCGTGTTCGCGACCGAGACGCTCGCCCTCGGGATCAACATGCCCGCGCGAACGGTGGTGCTGGAGAAGCTGGAGAAGTTCAACGGTGAGGCGCGCGTCCCGATCACGCCGGGGGAGTACACCCAGCTGACCGGCCGCGCCGGCCGGCGGGGGATCGACGTGGAGGGCCACTCCGTGATCCAGTGGGAGGACGGCCTGGACCCGCAGTCGGTCGCCTCGCTCGCCTCCCGCCGCAGCTACCCGCTCAACTCCAGCTTCCGGCCGACCTACAACATGGCGGTCAACCTGATCGACCAGTTCGGACGGGGGCGCACGCGCGAGATCCTGGAGTCGTCGTTCGCCCAGTTCCAGGCGGACCGGGCGGTCGTCGACCTGGCGCGCAAGGCGATGCAGCAGGAGCAGTCGCTCGCGGGGTACGAGGAGGCGATGACGTGCCACCTGGGCGATTTCCGCGAGTACTCCGCCATCCGCCGAGAGCTCACCGACCTCGAACGCGGCGGCTCGCGGATGGAGTCGGCATCGAGCAGCGATCGGGAGAAGCGCCAGCGACAGCTGGCCGGGCTGCGCAAACGCATGAAAGACCATCCGTGTCACCGCTGCACCGAGCGGGAGCAGCACGCACGGTGGGCGGAGCGGTGGTGGAAGCTGAAGCGCGACACCGATCGGCTTCGCTCCCAGATCCAGTCGCGGACGGGAGCCGTGGCCAAGGTCTTCGACCGGGTCTCCGACGTGCTGCTCGAGCTCGGCTACCTCACCCAGGACGACGGCGAGACGGCACTGACCGTCCACGGCCGCACGCTCAAGCGCATCTACGGCGAGCGGGACCTCCTCGTCGCAGAGTGCTTGCGCCGGAACGTCTGGAAGGACCTCGACGCCCCGGGACTCGCGGCCATGGCGTGTGCCCTGGTGTTCGAGCCGAGACGCGAGGAGGGCCTCGCAGCCGACCGGAACCTCCCGCGTGGAGCGTTCCGGCCCGCGCTGGAGAAGACGATCACACTGTGGAGCCGCCTGGAGGACCTGGAGCAGGAGAACCGCCTGCCGGGCAGCGAGCCGCCGTCGACCGCGATCTCGCTTGCGATGTGGATGTGGTCCCGCGGCTCGGGATTGGATGCGGTGCTCAGCGAGGCGGACATGGCCGCCGGGGACTTCGTGCGCTGGACGAAGCAGACGATCGACCTGCTCGACCAGCTGTCGCTCGTCGCGAACGGGAACATCGGCCGCGTCGCGCGCCAGGCGCTCGAATCCATCCGCCGGGGGATCGTGGCGTACTCGTCGGTCGCCTGACGTCGGCCGCTGGTCCCGCGGATCCATGGCGCATCCTGGGCCGGCTCCACACGTGGATGCTTTAGGCTCTCCCTTCGTGCACATCGTCCCGCGAGCCCCGCTCCCGCTCTGGCTCGCGGTGCTCGTTGCGGCTGCGGCGGGGCCCGTGCTCGACGCCGGATTCCCGAGCCGGGACTGGTGGCCGCTCACGTTCGTCGGCATCGGGATGGTGCTGCTCGCGCAGCGCGGGCGACGCGGTGGCTCGGCCTTCCTGGTGGGCTGGGTGGCGGGGGAGGTCTTCTACCTCATCCACGTGTCCTGGACGGCGCTTTACCTGGGGCCCATTCCGTGGATCGCGCTCTCCACCCTGGAGGCGCTGTTCTGGGGTGTCGGGGGAATCCTCCTGACGTTGGCTTACCGGTGGGTGCCGCGCGCATTCCCGACCTTGCTCGGGCGACTCGGACTACTGCCCGTGATCCTCGGCGGCCTCTGGGTGCTGCGGGAGTATGTGACCGGAACCTGGCCGTACGGCGGCTTCTCGTGGGGGCGCGTCGCGGAGTCGCAGTCGACGAGTCCACTCGGTCCGCTCGTGGCGTGGCTCGGCATTTCCGGGGTGAGCTTCGTCATGGTGTGGCTCGTCGCCTTCCTCCTCGAGCTGCTCGCCACGGTGGAGGTCCGTACGAGCTCGCGCGCCTTACTGGCGGGAATCGCCGTGGCGCTGGTGTTCGCGATCCCGGCCTGGCCGGCGACGACGCACGGGACGACGCGCATCGCGGCGGTGCAGGGTAACGGACCGGCCGGATACTTCGACGACGCACCCCTCGGCGCGGTCTTCGACACGCAGGTGAAGGAGACGTTGCGCATCCCGATGTCTCAGGTGACCGGCTCGAAGAAGGTCGACATGGTCGTGTGGCCCGAGGGCGCGGCGATGCCGGATCCCACCCGGGACCCCGACACCGGGGCGATCCTGGATGGGCTCAGCCGAACGTTCCACGCCCCGTTCGTCGTCGGGACGATCACCGAGCGGGACAACCGGCTCTACAACACCTCGCTGACCTGGGAGGCGGGAAAGGGTGCCGTCGACTTCTACGACAAGAAGCATCCCGTGCCGTTCGGCGAGTACGTGCCCGACCGGGCGTTCTGGCGGCCCTTCGCACCCGCGCTGATCGACCTCATCGGACGCGACTACACCCCGGGGACGCGGTCCAACGTGTTCAGCGTCGGGAACGTGCGCGCCGGTGTGTCGATCTGCTTCGACATCGTCGACGATCAGCTGCTCACCGACATGATGCACGGGGGAGCGCAGGTCATCCTCGCGCAGACGAACAACGCCGACTTCGGCGAGACGGACGAGAACCAGCAGCAGCTGGGGATCGCGCGGCTCCGGGCGATCGAATCCGGCCGCGCGCTGGTGAACATCTCCACGGTCGGCAGCAGCCAGATCATCGCGCCCGACGGCAGCACCATCAGCTCCATCCCGCCGTTCAGGCCGGGACACATGGTCGCGGATGTGCCGCTCGGCACATCGACGACGCCCGCGACCCTCCTCAGCCGGGGTATCGAGCTCCTCGTCGCCGGTCTCGGCCTGTTCGGTGTGCTCGTCGCGTTCGGCGGCCGGCGCTACAGCGGTTTCCCCGCGCTTGCGGACACGAAAAGGCCGTTCCCACCTCGTCGGTGAGAACGGCCTCGGCGTATGCCCTCCTGAAGGGCGCTGCGATCAGGCGCTGTGCTTGCGCTCGCTCGTCCCCCGGCGGGACCGCAGGTACTGCAGGCGCTCCTCGAGGAGCTCCTCCAGCTCGGCACGCGTGCGGCGCTCGAGCAGCATGTCCCAGTGGCTGCGCGGCGTCTTCACGTCCGAGTGGTCCACCTCGACGGGTACGTCGCCGATGAGCAGGCGTGCCTCGTGGCCGCAGTGCTTGCACTCCCAGGTCTGGGGGGCGTCTGCCTCAGCCGAGAAGACAACCTCGGTCTCCTGGCCGCAGGCAGCGCAAAGGTAGGTGTAACGGGAACGCGGAGAGTAGACGACGCCTTCTTCGCTCTGTAGGCTTTGGGCGCCGATCCTCATGCCGCGCAAGCTGCGATCTGCCATTGTGTGGTTCTCCTCTGTGCGCGCGAATCCTCACAGTTATAAACCGTCAAGCTGGGGATTCTCTTTCCGGGGTCGTGTTTCTCCCAGTCGGCTCACAGAGTCAGGCCCCGGACGCGAGGATGTCACGTCACCGCCGGGTGTCGACGAGCTCTTTCAGCAGGTCGCACCGGTCGGTGACGATCCCGTCGACGCCGAGCTCCAGCAGGCGGGCCATGTCGCCCGGATCGTTGACCGTCCATACGTGCACCTCGGCGCCGGCGGTGTGGATGCGGTCCACCGTCCGGCGCGTCACGATGCGGACGGGACCTCGTCGCTCCGGGACCTGGACGGCGACGAATCCGCGCAGTGCGCGCCGGGTCAAGGGCCCCACGCCGAGCTTCGCGCCGACCAGGGCAGGTACGAACTCGCGCACGCTGGGGGAGGAGGCGACCCCGGGGAGCCGGTCGGCGACCGCCCTGCGCCGGTCGGGCGCGAAGCTGGTGACGAGCACGCGGTCCGCGGCCCGGGCGGCGAGGATCGCATCCACCGCGGGAGAGGCGGCCCGCGCATCCTTCACATCGATGTTGAAGCGTACCTCGGGGAAGGCGTCGAGCGCTTCGGCCAGCGAACAGAAGCCCTGACCGTGCCCGAGGTCGATCCGGCGCAGTTCGAGCATCGTGAGCTGTCCGACCTGGACCTCGCGGCCGGCGACGCGCGCGAGGTCGGGGTCATGGGCGATCACCGCTACACCGTCGGCCGAGGCGTGGATGTCGGTCTCCAGGTGCGTCGCACCGACCGAGAGCGCACGCAGGAAGGCCAGCAGGGTGTTCTCGGGCGCGTCGAGAGCGAGGCCGCGATGCGCGATGATCCGCGTCCCGGCGCCCTCCAGAAAGGTCACGGTGCGGGCGAAGGCGCCGACCCGCTGTCCTCGGCAGCACGGGACGCCGCCCCTGCCGGCCCGAAGGCGGCACCGATGCCCTTGAGCGCCTCGGTGAGCTCGCTCGGGATGATCCACAGCTTGTTCGAGGCGCCCTCGGCGAGCTTGGGCAGCGTCTGCAGGTACTGGTAGGCGAGCAGCAGATTGTCCGGGTTTCCCTGGTGGATGGCCCCGAACACCGTGGTGATGGCCTTCGCCTCGCCCTCGGCGCGCAGCACGGCGGCCTTGGCATCGCCCTCCGCGCGCAGGATCGAGGCCTGCCGCATACCCTCTGCGTTGAGGATCTCGGACTGCTTCGTGCCCTCCGCCGTCAGGATGAGCGCTCGACGGTCACGCTCGGCACGCATCTGCTTCTCCATCGAGTCCTGGATGGACAGGGGCGGCTCGATCGCCTTGAGCTCGACGCGGGAGACGCGGATGCCCCATTTGCCCGTCGCCTCATCGAGGACGAGCCGGAGCTGGCCGTTGATGTTGTCGCGGCTGGTCAGCGCCTCCTCGAGGTTCAGGCCGCCGACGACGTTACGCAGGGTGGTCGTGGTGAGCTGCTCGACGGCACCGAGGTAGTTGGCGATCTCGTAGGTCGCGGCGCGCGCATCCGTCACCTGGAAGTACACGACCGTGTCGATCGAGACGACCAGGTTGTCCTCGGTGATCACCGGCTGCGGGGGGAACGACACGACCTGCTCGCGCATGTCGAGCAGCGGGCGCACCTTGTCGATGAACGGGACGACGACGTTCAGACCCGGGTTGAGGGTCTTGTGGTAGCGGCCGAGCCGCTCCACGACGCCGGCACGGGCCTGCGGGATGATGCGGATCGAGCGGAACAGCGTGACGAGCACGAAGATCGCGATGATCAGGACGATGATGCTGACCACGATGGTCACGACCAGTTGGGTGGTCTGGGTCACGGGGCGATCCTCTCGGTGAGGCCGTCGGTTCCAGCGGAGACCGGAGCGGGCGCGACGACGGCGGTCGCCCCCTCGATCGAGACGACGATGACGTGCTCGCCCGGCACCAGCTCGCTCCAGTCGCCCGTGTCCGCGAGACGCGAGGTCCAGGTCTCGCCCACCTGGAGCTTCACGAGCCCCGTGGTGCGGCTCACCGTGGAGACGACGACGCCGCCCATCCCGATCAGCCGGTCGACGTTGCTCTTGGCGGGGTCGCCTCCACGCTTCAGGGCGTGGAGGAGCGGTGGCCGGATGAAGAAGACCAGGATGACGGAGAGTGCGGCGGCGATGAGGAGCTGAAGCCACCAGGGCGCCCCGAAGAGTCCCGAGACGAGGCCGCCGACACTGCCGATGGCGATCATCAGGAAGACGAAGTCGAGCGTGAGCATCTCGACGATCACGAAGACCAGGATGAGGACGAGCCAGACGATCCAGGCGAAGGACGTGATGTCCATGACGTCCCCCCTTTCACTGCTTGATA
>NZ_JBNDHX010000020.1:0-46131 GCF_056755275.1 Leifsonia sp. HAY1-4F | reverse complement strand
TCTACCAACTGGTGGCCGGGCTCCTGGCCGATATCCCTGGGCGCGGTCCCTCCGGACCCCACGCCCTCCGCCACACCGCTGCCACGCACCTCCTCGACGGCGGAGCCGACCTCCGTGCTGTGCAGGAACTCCTCGGACACGCGAGCCTCGGCACCACGCAGATCTACACCCACGTCTCCACCGAGCGCCTCAAGGAGGCCTACCGCCTGGCGCACCCGCGGGCGTGAGGCCGCCTCATCGATTTCCGAGGGGGAGGAGGATCGCCGGCGGCACCCGAGCGAAGAAGAGCAGAGGTGAGACGTACTCGCCGTCCACTCGTACGCCGACGTGCAGGCACGCCGCCTGGCAGTGACCGCCGCCTGCGACGGCGCCCACGACGGAGCCCCGTGCGACCACGGTGCCCACCGGCAGTTCCGATGCGACCGGCTCGTAGCTCGAGAGGATGCCGCCGCCGTGATCCAAGGTCAGCACCGGTCGATCGACGACGACGCCGGAGAAGCGGACCACCGCATCGTCCGGCGCACTCACCGGCGTGCCCCTGACGGCGGACAGATCGATGCCGCGATGCCCTGCCGCGTACCGGGTCGCAGGGGCGGCGTAGGGAGCCGTCAGCGAATGCGATGCCAGCGGCCACTCCCATCGCGGTTCCGCGTCCGGCAACATGGTTGAGCTGAGTGAGGCGGTGGTGACCAGTGCCGCTGTGCCAGCGTCTCGCCATTCCACCTCTGCGCCCGCCGACGGCCCCACGGCCGACAGCACGAGAAGGATGAAGGACAAGACCCCGCCCGCCGCCCGGCCTGCGGCCCGCTCAACCACTCTCATCAGCCGCATCCCCGGCCCCCTTCCTTCCACCGAATCGCCCGCTCCCGCGTGGCAACGCCCGATTCGACCACCCTGCCTCCGTCTCGGCATTGAGCGGTCGTCACGGCCTGACTCTGTGGACAACTCCCGCATCCGGCGCCTTGTGAGCACCACTCCACCCCGACATCCCGACTCTTCTCCGGTGCGAGATCGGGGCGTACCGTGACGTCTGCCCCTGGCGGCGCCCCCTCCCGGCACCGCTAAATGCGGGGCGCGACGCGAAGAGGGATGACATGGCTGACGAGAGCAGGAACGTAACCGTAACGACGGACGACAACGCACCACGGCCGACCCCGGCGATGCGGAGGAGGGTCACGGGACTCGCGATCGCCGCGGCCGTCGGTGGATTCTTGTTCGGCTTCGACTCGTCCGTCATCAACGGCGCGGTCAACTCGGTGCAGCACAATTTCGCGCTGAACGCCGTCGTCACCGGCTTCATCGTCGCGATCGCCCTCCTGGGCTGCGCGGCCGGCGCCTTCGCCGCCGGACGGCTCGCCGATCGCTGGGGACGCCTGCGCGTCATGCTGATGGGCGCGGTCCTCTTCCTGGCGAGCTCCATCGGTGCCGGTCTCGCGTTCTCGGCCTGGGATCTGGGCTTCTGGCGCATCGTCGGCGGTCTGGGAATCGGGATCGCCTCCGTCGTCGCGCCCGCCTACATCGCGGAGATCTCGCCGAGGCAGTCGCGCGGCCGTCTGGCCTCATTGCAGCAGCTCGCGATCACCGTCGGAATCTTCGTGGCGCTGCTCTCCGACGCGCTCCTCGCCGGCGTGGCCGGTTCTGCCGACGATCAGCTGTGGCTCGGGCTCGAGGCCTGGAGGTGGATGTTCCTGGTCGGCGTCATCCCGTCGGTCGTCTACGGCATCCTGGCGCTGACGCTGCCCGAGTCTCCGCGGTTCCTGCTCGCCACGGGCCGTCGCGACGAGGCCCGTCGCATCTTCACGACCCTGGTGCCGGAGGACGACGTCGACCGGCAGATCGGGGACATCCAGCGCGCCATCGAGGAGGACAAGGAGGGCGCGAAGGCCACCCTCGCGGGAAACCGGCTCGGCCTCAAGCCGATCGTCTGGATCGGGATCATCCTGTCGGTGTTCCAGCAGTTCGTCGGTATCAACGTGATCTTCTACTACTCCACGACCCTCTGGCGGGCGGTGGGGTTCACCGAGAGCAATTCGCTCCTCATCACCGTGATCACCTCCATCACCAACGTGCTCGTCACGATCGTGGCGATCCTCCTGGTGGACCGCGTGGGCCGGAGGCCGATCCTGCTCACCGGCTCCGTCGGGATGGCCCTGTCCCTCGGCGTCATGGCCCTGTCGTTCGCGTTCGCGGTCAAGCACGACGGTGCCGTGTCCCTCCCGAGCCCCTGGGGGCCGATCGCGCTGGTGGCGGCCAACGTGTTCGTGGTCTGCTTCGGCGCCTCGTGGGGCCCGCTGGTCTGGGTGCTGCTGGGAGAGATCTTCCCGACCCGGATCCGCGGGAAGGCGCTGGGGGTCGCGGCCGCCGCGCAGTGGGTGGCCAACTTCCTCGTGACGGTCTCCTTCCCGGCGATGTCCGACTTCTCGCTACCCTTCACGTACGGGATGTACGCCGTCTTCGCCGCGCTGTCGTTCTTCTTCGTCTTCTTCAAGATCCCGGAGACGAACGGGATGGCGCTGGAGCACGCCGAGACCCTGTTCCGCGAGGCGGGCGGTCGCGCGCGCGGCGTCCAGGTGCGCTCCAGCGGGGACTCGGCCTAGTCCGGCTTCCTGCTACGATGTCTGAAGCACTCCGCTGATCGGAGTGACTACGCGTGCCCGAACGCCCTGCCGGTTCTGCTGGTCGGGGTGGGGCGCGCATCCACCGGTCTCCCATCCATTCTCACGGCGACAGTCGTGCGAGCGGAGGGATGCGGATGCGCGCGGGGCACCAGGAGTGGCGGCCGCCGGCCGTCGCAGACAACCGCAACAAAAGGAGAACGGCAATGGCCGTCGTCACCATGCGCCAGCTGCTCGACAGCGGCGTCCACTTCGGACACCAGACCCGCCGCTGGAACCCGAAGATGAAGCGCTTCATCCTCACCGAGCGCTCGGGCAGCTACATCATCGACCTCCAGCAGTCGCTGGCGTACATCGACAAGACGTACGACTTCGTCCGCGAGACCGTCGCCCACGGCGGCACCATCCTCTTCGTCGGCACCAAGAAGCAGGCTCAGCAGGCGATCGCCGAGCAGGCGACCCGCGTCGGCCAGCCCTACGTCAACCAGCGCTGGCTGGGTGGCCTGCTGACCAACTTCTCGACCGTGTCCAAGCGCCTCGCGCGCATGAAGGAGCTCGAGGAGCTCGACTTCGAGGGCACCACGAGCGGCTTCACCAAGAAGGAGCTGCTCATCAAGAAGCGGGAGCTGGACAAGCTCCACAAGTCGTTGGGCGGCATCCGCAACCTCAGCAAGACGCCGAGCGCGCTCTGGGTGGTCGACACCAAGAAGGAGCACCTCGCGATCGACGAAGCCAAGAAGCTCGGCATCCCGGTCATCGGCATCCTCGACACGAACTGCGACCCGGACGAGGTCCAGTACCCGATCCCGGGCAACGACGACGCGATCCGCTCCGTGACCCTGCTGACCCGCATCGTGGCCGACGCCGCGGCCGAGGGCCTCATCCAGCGTCACCAGAAGCCGGAGGAGGGCGCAGAGCCCGCCGAGCCGCTGGCCGAGTGGGAGCAGGAGCTCCTGCAGACCTCCGACGAGGTCCAGGCGAGCGCCGAGACCACAAAGGCTGCCGACGCCGATCTGGCTGAGGCCAAGACCGATTCGGCCGAGGTCGTCGCCGAGGGTGAGGCCATCGCCGAGGTCGTGGCCGTCGAGGGCGAGTCCACCGAGGCCGCCGCCACCGAGGTCGAGGCCGCCGAGGTCACCGAGGTCGAGCCGGCCGTCGAGGCCGCCGACGCGGACGCGGACGCCGAGTCCAAGTAATCGCGTCCCCCAGAAGTCTTCGAGTAGAAGAAGGTTCCAGTCAGAACATGGCAAACATCAGCATCGCCGACATCAAGTCACTCCGTGAGCAGCTCGGCACGGGCATGGTCGACACCAAGAAGGCGCTCGAGGAGGCCGATGGCGACATCGAGAAGGCCACCGAGATCCTGCGCCTGAAGGGTGCGAAGGGCAACGCGAAGCGCGCCGACCGCTCCACGAGCGAAGGCCTCGTCGCGGCCAAGAAGAACAGCAACGGCACCGCCACGATGATCGAGCTCGCCTGCGAGACCGACTTCGTCGCGAAGGGCGAGAAGTTCATCGCCCTCTCCGAGAAGGTGCTCGACGCGGTCGCAGCCGCCGGCGCGACCACCGTCGAGGAGGGCCTCGCGGCCCCCGCCGGCAGCCAGACCGTCGCCGAGCTCATCGGTGACGAGGCCGCCATCCTCGGCGAGAAGGTGGAGCTCCGCCGCATCGCCGTCGTCAACGGCGAGAACTTCGCGATCTACCTGCACAAGACCTCCAAGGACCTGCCGCCGCAGGTCGGTGTCGTCGTCGGCTACGCCGGTGGCGACGCGGAGACCGCCCGCAGCATCGCGCAGCACATCTCGTTCGCCAACCCGACCTACCTCACCCGAGAGGACGTCCCGGCCGACGAGGTCGAGAACGAGCGTCGCATCGTCGAGGAGATCTCGCGCAACGAGGGCAAGCCCGAGGCCGCGCTCCCGAAGATCATCGAGGGTCGCCTCGGCGCCTTCTTCAAGCAGGTCGCCCTGCTCGAGCAGGAGTACGCCCGCGACAACAAGCTGACCATCGCCCAGGTGCTGAAGGATTCGGGTCTCACCGTCTCCGGCTTCGCCCGGTTCAAGGTCGGCGCGTAAGCAGACGATGAAGGAGTCCGGATCGTGACAACGATCCGGACTCCTTTTCTGTGCGCGGGACGCTCTCCGGCTTCAGCGCGCACCCACTAGCGTTAATCAGAACCACACGGAAGGACGCTCCTCACGCATGTCGGCAGCCACTCAGAGACATCCAGCACAGCGACGCAGGGTCCTTCTCAAGCTCTCGGGCGAGGCGTTCGGAGCCGGCCAGCTGGGCGTCAACCCGGACGTCGTCAGCGGCATCGCGCGTGAGATCGCGCAGGCGGCCGAGGACGTCGAGATCGCCATCGTCGTCGGCGGAGGCAACTTCTTCCGCGGCGCAGAGCTCTCGCAGCGCGGCATGGACCGCGGACGCGCCGACTACATGGGGATGCTCGGGACGGTCATGAACGCGCTGGCCCTCCAGGACTTCCTGGAGCAGGCGGGCGCCGAGACGCGCGTCCAGTCCGCGATCGCG
Source organism: Leifsonia sp. HAY1-4F (assembly GCF_056755275.1). Lineage (NCBI taxonomy): Bacteria > Bacillati > Actinomycetota > Actinomycetes > Micrococcales > Microbacteriaceae > Leifsonia > Leifsonia sp. HAY1-4F. The sequence continues at coordinate 40,985 of NZ_JBNDHX010000020.1, read as the reverse complement.
ATGACCCAGGTGGCCGAGCCCTACATCCCTCGCCGTGCCGAGCGGCACCTGGAGAAGGGCCGCGTCGTGATCTTCGGGGCGGGCGCGGGCCTGCCGTACTTCTCGACCGACACGGTGGCCGCGCAGCGCGCGCTCGAGATCAGTGCCGATCTGGTCCTCGTCGCCAAGAACGGCGTCGACGGGATGTACGACGACGACCCCCGGACCAATCCGGATGCCCGCAAGATCGAGCAGATCTCGCATCAGGAGGCGCTGCAGCAGAACCTGAAGGCGGTCGACTCGACCGCTCTCAGCCTGTGCATGGACAACGGGATGCCCATGCGGATCTTCGGGATCGAGCCGGCGGGCAACGTCACCGCCGCCCTGCTCGGCGCCGAGATCGGGACACTGCTCGGCTGAGCGGCGCGAGGCGCGCAATAGACTAGACAGCGACCCACCGATGAACAAGGAGACACCGTGATCGCGGATGTGATTTCCGACGCCCGTCAGCGCATGAGCAAGACCGTGGACGCGGCTAAGGAGGAATTCGGCACCGTGAGCGCGGGCCGGGCGAATCCGACTCTGTTCCAGAAGGTGCTCGTGGACTACTACGGCTCGCCGACGCCCCTCGCGCAGCTGGCCGGGCTGCAGAACCCGGAGGCGCGTGTGCTCCTGGTGACGCCGTACGACAAGTCCGCGCTCAAGGAGATCGAGAAGGCGATCGTCAACATGCCGAACCTGTCGGCGAACGTCGGCAACGACGGCGAGATCGTCCGTGTCACGCTCCCCGAGCTCACCGAGGATCGCCGCAAGGAGTTCGTCAAGATCGTGCGCGGCAAGGGCGAGGACGCCAAGGTCGCTCTCCGCAACATCCGCCGCCGCTCCAAGGACGAGCTGGATGCGCTGAAGGGCGAGATCGGCGAGGACGAGCTGGCACGTGCCGAGAAGGAGCTCGAGACCATCACCCGTACGCACGTCGATGCCGTCGACGAGGCGTTGAAGCGCAAGGAAGCCGAACTTCTCGAGGTCTAGCCGATGAGCGACGACAGCAGCCCCGGCCGCCGGGGCAAGGCGAGATCGCGGGAGGAGTTCCGCGCCCAGGTGCAGGCCACCCGTGCGGACTTCGAGAGGCAGGTTCAGGCGCGCAAGGCGCAGCTCGATGCCACCAACGAGCGGATCGCCGCGCGTACCGGACGGAACCTCGTCGTCGCGACGATCATCGGCCTCGCGGTCGGTGCCCTCGTGGTAGTCAGTCTCATCTTCATCAAAGAGTTGTTCCTGGTGTTCGGGATGACGATGGCGGGCTTCGCCACCTTCGAGCTCCTCCAGGCCTTCCGAGGCTCCGGGCGACGGGTGCCCCGGATTCCGTCGGTGGTCGCAGCGGTCGGGATCGTGCCGGCGACGTTCTTCCTGCACGCCGGCGGCCAGCTGGTGTCGCTTTCGGCCGGCATCCTCGTCGTCGTCGTGTGGCGGCTGGTGGAGGAAGTGGCCGTCCCGCGCTCGCGGCGCGGTCCGCGAGCGGTCGGCAAGGACGTCCTGTGGGCCGTCTTCGTGCAGCTGTACGTCAGCCTGCTGGCCAGCTTCACCATCCTGCTCCTCGCGGAGCCCGGTGGGGAGTGGTGGGTGCTGGCGTTCCTCATCCTCGTCGTCTCGGTGGACACGGGGGCGTACGTGAGCGGTCTGTCGTGGGGCAAGCACCCGATGGCCCCCACCATCAGCCCGAAGAAGACCTGGGAGGGCTTCGCCGGGGCGGCCGCCGCTGCGGTGATTGCAGGTATTCTGCTGTCCGTTTTCATGCTCGGCGAGTCGTGGTGGTTCGGCATCGTGTTCGGTGTCGTGCTGCTGCTGACGGCGACGGCCGGCGACCTGGCGGAGTCGCTCATCAAGCGCGATCTGGGCGTCAAGGACATGAGTTCGTGGCTGCCGGGGCACGGCGGCTTCCTCGACCGGCTGGACTCCATCCTCCCCTCGGCAGCGGCCACCTACGTCCTCTTCCTCGTCTTCCGATGACAGAATGGGGGAGTGAGCACCTTCCCCCGAAGCCCCAAGTCCAAGCCGGGCTACAACGTCGATCAGGTGGATGAGTTCCTGCAGACGGCGCGCCGGGCCTACGACGGCGACCAGGACACACCCGAGCTGATGGCCGATGACATCCGCCATGTGGCCTTCGCGATGTCGAAGGGCGGGTATTCGACGACACACGTGGATGCGGCGCTCGAGCGACTCGAAGACGCCTTCGCGGCGCGCGAACGGGAGACGACGCGGGCGAAGCACGGTGACACAGGCTGGTTCGAGGAGGCGCGCACCACGGCGCAGGTCGTGCTGAACCGGCTGGACCGCCCTCTCGGCCACCGGTTCGATCGCGTGAACGTCCTCACGCTCGGGTACAACCGCAACGACGTCGACCGGTTCGCGAACCGTCTGGTGCGCTATTTCCAGGACGGACGGCCGATGAGCGTCGAGGAGGTGCGGACGGTCACCTTCCGCGAGCAGCGTGGCGGATATCGCGAAGTCCAGGTCGATCTGCTGCTCGACAGTGTCACCGATGTCATGCTGGCCGTTCGCTGAATGCGCGGCTCGATTCTTGGGTTTCGGCCGAATCTCCGTTATCGTTCTGTGATCGTGGGTAGACGAGAAGCAGCAGAGATCGTGCCGCTGACTCCGGCCAACCCGGTCGGCGTCGCGTTCAGACGTTCCCGGCGTCCGCACATCCGGTCACGGGCCGCCCTCTGGGGATTCGCATTCACGGCAGCCGTAGGCTTCGCGCTGGTGAACGTGGTCGACCCGTTCTCCGGCACGACCACCACGCCGGCCTACGCGGAGGCGCAGCAGAACATCCCCGCATCGTCGCGTTACGGCGGCGCTCCGACCCAGACGTTGACGGCGCCCGAGTCCGCAGCCTTGACGGTGACGCGCGACACCCTGGCGGTCAAGCAGAAGCCCACGCCGACACCGACGCCCACTCCGACGCCGACCAAGTCGTCGTCCGGCGGAGGCGGCGCCCCGTCGGCGCCTGTCCCCGACCCCGGCACCGCGAAGGCGATCGCCTACCAGATGGTCCACGACCGGGGATGGGGAGACGACCAGTATTCCTGCCTCGTGCAGCTGTGGAATCACGAGTCGGGCTGGCGTGTCAACGCGTCCAACCCGAGCGGCGCCTACGGCATCCCGCAGGCTCTCCCCGGAAGCAAGATGGGTCCGGGGTGGGAGACCGATGCGGGCGTTCAGATCACGTGGGGCCTGGGCTACGTCGCCGGTCGCTACGGAACCCCGTGCGGTGCCTGGTCGGTGTGGCAGTCCCAGGGCTGGTACTGACCGGGCCGGTTCTGACCGCACCTAGACTGGAGAGATGCCGCGCAGCAACCGACCCCGAGGCCGCCAGAGCGGCCCGAGGGACGAAGAGCCGGACGGCCTGGAGCGCCTGCTCAGCGGCTGGCGGCGCACCGAGACCCGACGTGGCGTCGAGTGGAACGTGCAACCCGTCTCTGCGGCGCAGGCCCAGAAGAGCTACGTCTGCCCGGGGTGCAGCCGCGACATCCCGCCCGGGGTGGCGCATCTCGTCATCTGGCGGGCTGACGGCGTCCTGGGCGACGCGGCGGATCTCGCGGCACGCCGACACTGGCACGAGTCCTGCTGGAGGATCGTATGAGCACCGACCCGATGAGCACCGACCCGGCCGGCACCGACCCGAACGGGACGGTCGCACCGGTGGAGATCCGCGGGGGCGTGGAGCTGCCCGCTCGTCGCGAGGACATCGAACTTCGCACGCGTGACGGCCTGATCCTCGTCGGCGAGCTCTCCAGCCCGCTTGAGCGCGAACCGGCCGCGACGCTGGTCACGCTGCACCCGCTCCCGACCGGTGGCGGGTTCATGGATTCGCACATCCTCCGGAAGGCCGCAGGACGCCTCCCGGCGCTGGCCGACATCGCGGTGCTCCGGTTCAACACCCGCGGGACGTCGTCTCCGCGAGGCCGTAGCGAGGGCGCCTTCGACGAGGGCATCGGCGAGCGCTTCGATCTGGAGGCGGCGATGGCGTTCGTCACCGAGCGCGGCCTCCCGCACCCCTGGCTCCTGGGATGGTCCTTCGGAACCGAGCTGGCGCTGATGTACGGGCGGGGGTTCCCGGTGGACGGGGTCATCCTGCTCTCCCCGCCGCTGCATCGCGCGAAGCCGGAGCACCTGGCCGCCTGGGCGGGGGACCGGCGGCCGATCGTCGCCCTCATCCCGGAACACGACAACTATCTCCGGCCGGCAGAGGCGGAGAAGCGCTTCGCCCCGTTGCCTCAGGTCGAGCTGGTGGATGTGGAGGGCGGCAAGCACCTGTGGGTGGGGGAGAACCAGACCCGCCGCGTGCTCAGCGAGATCGTCGAACGTCTCAACCCGTCGGCCCTGCCTCTGCCGGCGCAATGGCCTCCGGTGGCGGAGAGTGCTCCGCTCTAGAGCTCGTTCTGACGGGGGATGAGGACCTGTTTGACGATCAGCAGGATCGCCGCGGCGAACGGGATGGCGACCAGCGCGCCGAGGATGCCGAGCAGCGTGCCGCCGGCGAGGGCGGCGACGACGACCAGTGCGCCCGGGACGGAGACGGCCCGGTTCATGATGCGCGGACTGAGGAAGTACGCCTCCACCTGCATGTAGGCCAGGTAGTAGATGGCGGCGGTGATGGCAGTCGGCGGTCCGGAGAGGAAGCAGACCGCAACGATGATGACCGAGCCGGTGATCGTCCCGACCAGCGGGATCAGCGAGAAGAAGAAGGCGATCGACGCGAGCAGGATCGGGAACTTCGCGCCGATCACGGTCAGGAAGATGGCGCTGAGCACGCCGTTGACCAACGCCAGCGCGACCTGCCCCATGACGTACTTGCCGACGGCGTCGGTGATCTGGTCGCCGAGGTCGGCGAAGCGCGCCCGGCGGGAGGCCGGAACGAGCTGGTAGGCGGAGCGTTTGATGCTCGGCAGCGACGCGGTGAAGTAGATCGTCAGGATGACGACGATGAGCACGCCGAACAGGCCCTGGACGATGCCGACGCCGGTCTGCAGAACCTTCGACGTGATGTCGGGCAGGTTCTGCTGCAGCCATTGCGTGACAGCATCGATGTTCTGCTGGTTGACCACGGAGGGGAACTGATGCTGGAGGCCGAGGAACCAGTTCTCGGCTCCGCCGTTGTTCACCCAGGTGATGGTGTTCTGGACCAGCTGGGTCGCCTGGCTGACGGCGACCGGAACGATGGCCCAGATCAGGCCGATGAAAGCGCCGATGATCACGACGAGGGAGACGACGAGAGCCAGCCAGCGCGGGAAGCTGCGACGCTCGAGGAACGCGATCAGCGGTTCGATGCCCAGGGCGAGGAACAGTGCGGCACCGATGTAGGTGATGATCGTCGCGAGGCTCGTGACCGAGCTGAGGATGAGGATCCCGAGCCCGACGCCGAGCGTACCGATCAGGCCCACGCGGAACGGGTTCTGGATCTTCACGTATCCCCCAAGGTTCGAGACGCCGGCTGTGATCGGACGCCGGCTGTGATCGGACGTCGGCTGCGACGCCGGATGGTCAGTCGCGGTCGGAGGACACCTGCTCGGCCTGCTGGAGCACACCTCGAAGGTTCTCGAAGTAGCCGGCCACCGCCTCGCGCTCAATCCTAATCTGGGCGAGTCGCTCTTCCGCGTCGGCGACCAGGCGTTGCGTCCGCTCCTCGGTCTCCTCGAGGATGGCAGCGGCCCGCTCCTCCGCGTCCCGGACGATCCCGGCGGCGACCTCCTCGGCCTGCTTGCGCGAGTCCGTCACCGTGCGGCGGCCCTCGATCTGGAAGGCCTCCGCCTCCGAGCGGGCCTGGGCCGTCCGCTTGACGGCATCGGCGAGCTGCAGGTTGGCCTCGTCGAGGTACTTCTGGGTCTGGGCGACCGCTTCCTGGTGGCGCGCGAGGTGCTCCTTCTCGGCTTCGTCGCGCCGGGCGCGCAGTTCGACGTCGAGGTCGATGCGTGCCTGCTCGATCTCGCGGGTGCGCGCAGCGACCTCATCCAGGGTCGTGGTGCGCAGCTGCTCGAGCTCGCCGTCGAGCGCCGTGCGGTTGTTCACGGCCTCCTCCTCGAAGGCCGCCTTGCGCTCGGCGAGCTCCGCCTCCAGCGCCGTGCGGGCCTCGGCGAGCTCTCGCGCCAGGGTGGCGCGCGCCTCGGCCGTCTCCTTCTCGAGGGCGGCCCGGGTCTGCTGCGTCTCGTCGGCGAAGGCCACCCGGAGGCGCTCGGACTCGCGCTCGAGCTCCAGTCGCTGCTGCTCCCGCTGGTCGGCCAGCTCGTTCGCGGTGGATTCGCGCTGATCAGCCAGCTCGAGCGCGGTACGCCGGACGTCCTCGGCGAGACGGCTTCTGGTCTCCTCCGTCTCGGCGGCAAGGGTCGCCTTCGTCGTCTCGACGTCCCTCGCCAGGCGCTTCGTGGTCTGCTCCACCTCGGTGGCGAGAGCCGACTTCGTCGTCGCGACCTCGGTCTCCAGGGCGGACTTCGTCTGCTCCACTTCGGCGGCGAGCTCGTTCTTGGTCTGCTCGACCTCGGCTGCCAGTTCGGTCCGTGTGCGCTCGACCTCGTCGGCCAGCGCGGCCTTCGTGGTGGTGACCTCGGTCTCGAGGGCCGACTTCGTCTGCTCGACCTCGGCGGCGAGAGCGGCCTTGGTCGTCGTCACCTCGGTGTCGAGGGCGGACTTCGACTGCTCGACCTCGGTGGCCAGCGCCGAGGTCGTGGACTCGACCTCGGCGGCGAGGCGGGCGCGCTCCGCGGTCAGCTCCGCCTCGACGGCGCTTCTCTCGCGCGCGATCTCGTCGGCCAGGGCGGTACGCGCCGTGTCGACCTCTGTGGCCAGCTGCGCTCGCAGCTCGGCTGCCTCCGCATCGAGTTCGCGGCGCTGCCGGTCCGCCTCGGCGGCAAGACGCGCCCGGGCCTGCTCGATCTCGGTAGCGAGCTCGCTCGCCGTCTGCTCGCGGTCGGCCGCGAGCTGCGCGGTGGTCGCGGCGCGGTCCGCCTCGAGCGTGGCGCGGGTCTCGGTCTTCTCCTTCTCCAGAGTGGTTCGGGTCTGGAGCGTGTCATCGGCGAGCCGCTTCGTCGTCCGCTCGACCTCCTCGGCGAGGGCCGACTTGGTGGTGGTGACCTCGTTCTCGAGGGCGGCGCGTGTGGAGGTCACCTCGTTCTCGAGCGCGGAGCGCGTCGTCGTGACCTCGGTCTCCAGCTCGGACTTCGTCCGGGTGACCTCCTCGGTCAGCGCGGAGCGGGTGCGGGTGACCTCGTCGGCCAGCTCTGCTTTCGTCCGCTCGACCTCGTCCGTCAGCGCGCGGCGTTCGGCGCTCACGTCGGCCTCGAGCGCAGAGCGGGTCTGCGTGACCTCTGCGGCAAGCGCCGCCTTCGTCTGCTGAACCTCTGCGGCGAGGGACTTCGTGGTCTGCTCGACCTCGGTGGCGAGTGCGAGGCGGCGGGTCTTCTCCTCGTTCTCCAGGTCGGCGCGGGTCTGTGCGACGTCGGAGGCGAGGACGGAGCGCTGCTCCTCGACCTCGGCGGCGAGGTCCGCCCGGGCCTGGGCGGCCTCAGCGGCGAGGGTGTTGCGGGTCTCGGCTTCCTGAGCCGCGAGACGATCCGCGGTCTCCGCCACACGGCGGTCGAGCTCGAGGCGGGTCTGCGCCGCTTCGCGTTCGAAGGCGGCGCGGTCATCCGCCAGTGCGTTCTCGAGCTCGGAGCGCCGCGCAGCGATGGTGCGGTCGAGCTCGGCGGCTTCGGCGCGCGCCGCCTCGGCCTCACGGGAGGCGACGGCCTTCAGCTCTGCGGCCTCGCGGTCCGCCTCCGCGCGGACCGCTGCGGCCTCGCGCTTGCTCGTTGCGCGCACCTCTGCGGCTTCCGTGGCGACCGCCCCGCGGATGGCCGCAGCCTCGCGCATGGCGTCGTTGAGCAGGGTCTCCTTGTCGGAGCGCGTCTTCGCGAGGAGCTCGCCGGACTCGATCTGGGCGTCCTCGAGCAGCGTGGTGGCGCGGGCCTGGGCGTCGGCGAGCACCCGCTCGGCCTGGGCGGCGGCCGCCTTCTTGATCTTCTCGATCTCGGCGGCGACACCGGCGCGCAGCCTCTCGGCGTCGATGTCGGCCTGGGCGATGAGGCGCGTCGACTGCTCCTCGGCCACCCGGAGCGTGTTCTCGAGCTTGGTGCCGAGCCCCGAATAGGTCGGGCTGCCGACTTCCTCGATCTCGGCGTTCAGGTCCTCGATCCGCGCCTGCAGCCGCTTGACCTCCTTGAGGGCGTCCGCAGACTGCGTGTTCGACTTGATCAGTTCGCGCCGCAGCTCCTGCAGCGCCTTGTCGACCTCGTCCTTGTCGTAGCCTCGGAAGACCTGCGTGAAGTTGGATTCGTCGGTGGCCACTGTTGCTACTCCTGGGGGATCTTCGGGTCGACTCGCCGCGCGCGTGCCGGGTCGATCCTACAATTCAGGGGTAGGCGCCCGCACCGCATGCGCCTGTGCGCACGGAAGGGTTAGCTGCCTCTCAGGCATGTCCGATATCGTCGGGTGACTGTGCCCGCCCCCGAACTACGGCACACGAGGAGCTTTTTTGCGTTTCGTACTCGCCATCGTCGCGTTCGTCGTCGCCGCGGTCATGATCGTGGCCGGGATCGCCCAGCGTACCGTCTTCGCACCTCCCACCCATGTCGAAGCCGGCACGTCCATCGCCGGAGACGCGCGTTTCGTGGTGATCGACGGGTCCGTGCTGAACGCGCATCCCGGGCAGCAGACCCTCCGGGTGACGGGTGCGCCCGACCCCACCAAGCAGGTGGTGGCTTACGGCCGCACAGCGGACATGAAGGCGTGGCTGGAAGACCAGAAGTACGTCGCCGTCGGGTATCGGAAGACCACGGGCACCCTGACGACGAAGAGCGTCACGGCCAAGCCGGCGCCGTCCGGCGACGTGCACAGCAGCGGAACGGGGACTCCGGCGCCGACGGAGACGCCTGCACCGACCCCCAGCCCGGCGCCGTCCGCGTCCGCCGGCGCGACCGCCGCTACGGGGTCGACCACGAAGACCAGCGGCCCGAACCCCGCCGGCTCCGATCTCTGGCTCGAGGAGTTCGACGGGACGGCCGCGCAGGTCACGCGGATGAACATCCCGAACGACGTCAGCGTGATCGTCGCCTCGGACGGCAACAAACCGGCGCCCTCGCACGTGACGGTGACCTGGCCGGTGGATTCCAGCACCCCGTGGGCCTTTCCGCTGATCATCGGTGGCCTCGGCCTCCTCCTGATCGGCATCGTCCTCTATCTGTGGGGGCTCTACACCCACCGCCGCGCGCGCGGCCCACGGCGCAAGAGCGGTCCGAAGATGCCCAAGCTTCCGAAAGCCCCGAAGTACAAGCCGACGGCGATGATCGAGACCACCCCGCGCGGACGCCGTTCCACACGGCGCGCCCGCGTCATCCTCCCCGCCGCCCTCGCCGGAGCCCTGGCGCTGACCGGCTGCACGGCCGGCACGAGCGCGTCGAACACGCCGGCGAAGACGGCCACGCCGCTCACCACCCAGGCGCCGAACCCGAAGGACCAGCTGCCGCCGGCGGTCACCGTCCCGCAGCTCGAGCGCATCGTCAAGCGGATCTCGGATTCGGCGACCCAGGCCGACGCCAAGGCCAGCCCCGACCTGGCGAAGGTCCGCTTCACCGGTCCGGCGCTCCAGCTCCGCGAGGCGAACTACGCCATCCGCGCGAAGAAGGCGGACGAGCCGCCGCTTCCGGCCATCCCGGCCAGCCCCATCGTGCTGTCGCTGCCGCAGGCGACCGACACGTGGCCTCGGATGGTCGCGGCCGTGATCCAGACGCCGAAGGATGCCAAGGGCAACGACCAGGCGCCGATCGCCCTCACGATGGTGCAGGCGACGCCGCGCGAGAACTATCAGGTGGAGTACGCGGTCTCGCTCGAGCCCAAGGCCAAGGTCCCGAACCTGGCGCCGGCGAGTATCGGCTCCGCGGTCGTCCCGCCCGACTCGAAGCTGCTCGCCCTTCCCCCCGGGAAGCTGGCGGCTGCGTATTCCGACATCCTGATGAACGGCGAGAAGAGCCGGTACGCGGACCTGTTCGACAGCGCGTCCGACCAGTTGCAGCCGCAGGTGGGAGCCGCATGGAAGCAGAAGCAGCAGCAGCAGCTGGCCGCGCAGTTCGGGAACACCTCGTCCCTCTCGTGGACCCCGGGCACCGGTCCCGGCGACGTGATCGCCATGGCGACGAACGACTCCGGCGCCATCGTGTGGGTGAACCCGCGCGAGACCCAGCTGCACAAGGTCACCGAGGCGGGAGCCCAGGTGATCGCGGGTGCGACCACGGCGGCGCTGAGCGGCGTGGCCTCCTCCAACACCGGCATCGAGTCGGTGTTCGACTACCAGCTGGCGTTCTACGTCCCGCCCGCCGGCTCCAAGGAGAAGATCCGGCTGCTCGGCTACGCACAGGGCCTGGTCTCGGCGAAGCAGGTCGGCTGAGCCGAGCCGGCCCCGGCCGCAGTGGCCGCCTGGCCGACCCGGGCCGCCCGGGGCGGACCGGGGGAGCGCGACGCGAGTATCCTTGATACTGGTGCTGCACCGCTTACGAAGCGCGCATCTGGAGGAACAATGAGCAACGTCCCGCCCCCGCCCACCAACCTGCGCGGAGCCGTCGACCTCAGCTCGCTGGTCAGCCGGCAAGCCCAGGCCGGCACGCCGGCCGAGTCGGCGACCGGCCAGCCGCCCGCCGAAGCTCTGACGCTGCCCAGCCTGTACTTCGAGGGCACCGACGCGAACTTCAACGACTTCATCGACCTGTCGATGCGCGTGCCCGTGATCGTCGACCTCGGCGCCGAGTGGTCGGAGCCGTGGAAGCAGCTTACGTCGCTCCTCGACCGTCTGATCGCCGGCTTCGGCGGCCGCCTGGTGATCGTGAAGGTCGATGTGGATGCGAATCCGCAGCTCGCGCAGGCTTTCCAGGCGCAGTCGGTTCCGGCTGTGGCGGCCCTCGTCGCCGGGCGTCCGGTGCAGCTGTTCGTCGGAGCGCCGCCGGAGGACCAGCTCCGCGACGTCTTCGAGCAGCTGCTCGAACTCGCCGCCCAGAACGGCGTGACCGGCACGGTCACCGTCGAGGGCGGGGAGGCGCCAGGAGACGTGGAGGGTGCGGCCGCGGAGCCGGCGCCCGAACCGCCGCTGCCACCGCTGCATGCGGAGGCGTACGACGCGATCGAGCGTGGCGACTTCGAGGCGGCGATCCAGGCGTACCGCACGGCGATCGCACAGGATCCGCGCGATTCGCTCGCGGTGGCCGGCCTTGCGCAGGTGAGCCTGCTTGCGCGGCTGAGCGGCCACACGTCGGACGAGTTGCGCGCTGCGGCGGCCGAGGCGCCGAAGGATGTTGCGGCGCAGCTCGGCGTCGCCGACCTCGACATCTCCGGTGGGCACGTCGAGGACGCGTTCGACCGCCTCCTCAAGCTCTTCCCGACACTCGACGCCGCGGGCAAGGAGGAGGTGCGCACGCGCATCCTCGAGTATTTCGAGATCGTCGGCGCTGACGACCCGCGTGTGGGCAAGGCGCGGGCTAGGCTGGCCTCGCTGCTGTACTGAGCCGCCCCCCTGCACGTCCCCCCGCGCAGCGGCCGACGGCCGTCCATCGCCCGTCTCGCTGTCGGCCCTCCCACGGGAGGCCGGGTTCCGCCACGGGCTCGCCCCCAATGGAGGAGTGACTGCGCATGTCCCGTGTTCTCGTCGTCGGAGGCACCGGCCTGGCCGGTCGGGCCGTGACCGCTGAAGCGATCGAGCGGGGGCACGACGTGGTGGTCGCCGCACGCCGGGTTCCCGACGACGACGCGGATCCGTACGTCCCGGGGGCGTCGTACGTCACCGCCGATCTCGTGACCGGAGTCGGGCTGGAGGAGGCGGTGGATGGCGTGGATGTCGTCATCGACACGAGCAACGCGCTGGGCAAGCAGGCGGCGAACGTGTTCGCGACGGGTGCCCAGAACCTCGTGCACACTGCGGCACGCTTCGGCGTGAGCCGGGCGGTGCTGCTCTCCATCGTGGGCGCCGATCGCTCCGCCTACGGCTACTACCGGGCCAAGGTCTCGCAGGAGCGGGCCTATCTGGACTCGGCGCTCGACACCTGCATCGTCCGGGCCACGCAGTTCCACGACTTCGTCACCGCCATCATCGACCGTGGCCGGCCCTTCGGCGCGTTCCTGTCGCCCACCAGGACGAAGTTCCAGCCCATCGCGGTCACGGATGTCGCCCGCGTCCTCGTCGACGCCGGGGAGAGCATGCGCGAGGGCAGGGCGCAACCGGACACCATCATCCACATCGGCGGCCCGCGCGTGGAGTCCGCCCGGGCGCTCGCCGAGCAGCGCAAGCGCGCCACGGGCAGCCGCCGCTTCATTCTGCCGGTCCGGCTCGGCGGTCCCCTCGGCGCCACCTGGCGCGCTGGGCGCAACCTCGTTCCGGAGAATGCCGTGGACGGCGTCCGCTACGGCGCCTGGCTCGACTCAGGCGCCTGAACGGCGCGTCAGCCCGTCAGCCCGTCGGTTCGTCCGTCGGTCGGCCCGTCAACCCGTCGGCCCCTCAGCGTCGCGGCTTGAGCCAGAGCGCTCCGAGCGGCGGCAGGTTCAGCACCGCCGACGCCGGGCGTCCCATCCACGGCTCGTCCACCGCGGTCACCGCGCCGAAGTTGCCGACACCGGAGCCGCCGAAGGTCTCCGCATCCGTGTTGAGGAGCTCCTCCCACTCGCCGGCGAAGGGCAGCCCGACACGGTAGTCGTTGTGCGGGTTGCCGGAGAAGTTGAACAGCACGGCGATGGGCTCGCCGTCCCGGTCCTTCCGCAGGAACGCGAGGACGTTTCCCTGCGCGTCCGATCCGTCCAGCCATTCGAAGCCGCGCGGCTCGTTGTCGCAGATCCAGAGCGCCGGATTGTCGCGGTAGACGGCATTCAACTGCGCCACGAGCTTCCACAGGCCGCGGTGGGCCGGCTGGTCGAGGATCCACCAGTCCAGCCCCCGCTCCTCGCTCCATTCCGAGGGCTGGCCGAACTCCTGACCCATGAACAGCAGCTGCTTGCCGGGGTGCGCCCACATGAACGCGAGGAACGCCCGGACGTTCGCCAGCTGCTGCCAGTGGTCGCCCGGCATCTTGGTCAGCAGCGAGCCTTTGCCGTGCACGACCTCGTCGTGACTGATCGGCAGCAGGAAGTTCTCACTCCAGGCGTACACGAACGAGAACGTGATCTCGCTGTGGTGGTAGCTGCGGTACATCGGGTTCTCGTGGATGTACTGCAGCGCGTCGTGCATCCAGCCCATGTTCCACTTCAGGCCGAAGCCGAGGCCGCCGGAGGAGGTAGGGGCGGTGACGCCGGTGTAGCTGGTCGACTCCTCGGCGATCATCACCGTGCCCGGGTTGCGCTTGTAGGCGGTCGCCGTGACCTCCTGCAGGAAGCCGATCGCCTCCAGGTTCTCCCGGCCGCCGTGGATATTCGGCTCCCACTCGCCGTCCTCACGCGAGTAGTCGAGGTAGAGCATGGAGGCGACGGCGTCGACACGCAGCCCGTCGACGTGGAACTCCTCCAGCCAGTACAGAGCGTTGGCGACGAGGAAGTTGCGCACCTGGGAGTTGCCGTAGTCGAAGATGTAGGTGCCCCAGTCCTTGTGCTCTCCGCGCCGCGGGTCCGGGTGCTCGTAGAGCGCCTGGCCGTCGAAGCGGGCGAGCGCCCAGTCGTCCTTGGGGAAGTGGCCGGGGACCCAGTCGAGGATGACGCCGATGCCGGCCTGGTGCAGCCGGTCGATGAGGTACTTGAGGTCGTCGGGCGAGCCGAACCGGCTGGTCGGGGCGTAGTAGCCGGTCACCTGGTAGCCCCACGAACCGCCGAAGGGATGCTCCGACAGCGGCAGGAACTCGATGTGCGTGTACCCGAGGGCGCCGACGTAGTCGATGAGCTCGTCGGCCGCCTCGCGGTAGCCGAGCCCCGGCCTCCAGGAGCCGAGGTGGAGCTCGTAGACGCTCATCGGGCCCGCGTGGGGGTCGCGCCCGGCGCGGGCGCGCATCCACTCGTCGTCGGCCCACTCGTGGCGGCTGACGGTGATGCGGGAGGCCGTGGCCGGCGGGGTCTCGGCGAACTGGGCGACCGGGTCGATCTTTCGGACCCAGCGGCCGTCCTGACCGAGGATGTCGTACTTGTAGATCTGGCCCTCGGTGAGCCCGGGGATGAACAGCTCCCAGACGCCGGAGGCGCCCATGTTCCTCATGGCGTACAGGGTGCCGTCCCAGCCGTTGAAGTCGCCGACTACGCGGACCGCGCGGGCGTGCGGCGCCCAGACGGCGAATCCGGTCCCGACGACACCGCCGAGGTCGCGCACGTGCGCGCCCAGAGCCGTCCAGAGGGTCTCGTGGCGTCCCTCGGCGATCAGGTGCAGGTCGAGCTGGCCGATGGTCGGCAGGAAGCGGTACGGGTCGTCCGCGGTCCAGACGCTGCCGTCCCCGTACCGCGCCTCGATCTCGTAGGCGCCGGGGCCGACGATGTCGATGCCCTGCCAGACGCCGTGCCCGATGTGGCCGAGCTCCAGGTGGGCGCCGTTCGCGAGGATCGCGAAGACCTCGGTGGCGAGGGGCCTGAGGGTGCGGATCACGGTGACCGGGTCGGCGATCCCAGGCGATGTGACCTCGTGCTGGCCGAGCACCGCGTGGGGGTCGTGGTGGCTGCCCGCCGCGATGGCGGCGAGCACAGCGTCGTCCAGGGCAGGCAGGTCGACGACGGCGGCACCGCTGTAGTTCCTGGGCTCGGGGCTGTACGGCTCAGGGCTGTGCGGGTCGGACTCCGGACGGATCGTGGACATGCGCGAACTCCTCAGGTCTCGGTTCAGGTCTCGGTCGGCGGTCACAGCGGACGGACGGACAGGATGTGGACGGGCTCGGTGAACGCATCCAGGCGGACGTAGTCGTCGGCGCCCCACGTCCAGCGCTGACCGGTCACGTGGTCCTTCACCTCGAACTGCGCTCCGAGCGGGATGCCGAACGCCGTCACATCCAGGTGGACGATGGTCTCGCGGACGGAGTGCGGGTCGACGTTGGCGACCACGATGACCGCGTCCGACTTGCCCGTGCGGGTGAACCGGCCATCCAGATACTTCGAGTAGACGAGGATGCTGTCGTCCTCGCTGGTCTGCAGGTGCAGGTTGCGCAGCTGGCGGAGCGCCGGGTGCTCGCTTCGCGCCCGGTTGAGCATCGCCAGGTAGCCCGCGAGCGAGCGGCCCTGCGCCTGCGCCTTGGCGTAGTCGCGGGGACGGAACTCGAACTTCTCGTTGTCGATGTACTCCTCGGCGCCGCTGCGGGCGACGTTCTCGAACAGCTCGTAGCCCGAGTAGACGCCCCAGGTCGGCGCGGCCGTCGCGGCGATCGCCGCGCGCACCTTGAAGGCGGCCGGCCCGCCGAACTGCAGGTACTCGGTGAGGATGTCCGGCGTGTTGACGAACAGGTTCGGGCGCAGGTAGTCGGCCGTCTCGTGGGCGATCGAGTCGAGGAACTCCTCGAGCTCCTCCTTCGTGTTCCGCCAGGTGAAGTAGGAGTACGACTGCTGGAACCCGGCCTTGGCGAGAGTGCGCATGACGGCCGGGCGGGTGAACGCCTCCGCCAGGAACACCACATCCGGGTCGGTGGCGTTCACGGTGTGGATGAGCCACTCCCAGAAGTGCAGCGGCTTGGTGTGCGGATTGTCGACGCGGAAGATGCGGACGCCGAGCGACATCCAGTGGCGGACGATGCGGAGCACCTCCTGGCGGAGGCCCTCGTAGTCGTTGTCGAAGTTGATGGGATAGATGTCCTGGTACTTCTTCGGCGGGTTCTCGGCGTACGCGATGGTGCCGTCGGGAAGGGTGGTGAACCACTCCGGGTGCTCGGTCACCCAGGGGTGGTCCGGTGACGCCTGCAGCGCGAGGTCGAGGGCGACCTCGAGGCCCGCCTGCTTGGCCTTGCCCAGGAAGTAGGTGAAGTCCTTCTCCGTGCCGAGGTCCGGGTGGATGGCGTCGTGCCCGCCCTCGGCGGAGCCGATGGCCCACGGCGAGCCCGGATCGTTCTCGCCGGCCTCGAGCGTGTTGTTCGGGCCCTTGCGGAACGTGCGCCCGATGGGATGGATGGGCGGGACGTAGACGACGTCGAAGCCCATGGCGGCGACCTCGGGGAGGCGCCTGGCCGCGGTGCGGAAGGTGCCGGACTGCCACGAGCCGTCGGGCAGCTTCTTGGCGCCCTCGGAGCGGGGGAAGAACTCGTACCAGCTGCCGACGCCGGCCCGGGTCCGCTCCACCAGGACGGCCCGGGTGGCGGACAGCGACGGGAGGCTGACGACGGGCCGCTCGGTCAGCACCTTCTGGATGCGATCGTCGATCGACGCCTGGAACCGCTCATCCACGGTCCGCTTCTCATCGGCGACGACCTTGGCCGCCTCGGAGAGGTGACGCCGCTCGGCGGTGCTGCGCCGCTTGTCCTGGGAGGCGCGCAAGAGCAGGTCGTGACCCATCCTGAGCATCAGCTCCACATCCATCCCGGCGGGCACCTTCACCTCGGCGTTGTGCCGCCAGGTCGCGTACTCGTCGGCGTACGCCTGGACGCGGTAGCGCCACAGCCCCGTCTGCTCGAGCTGCACCTCCACTTCCCAGCGGTCCGTGCCCGGGGTGAGGGAATGCATGTGGTGCTCGGTCTGGACGCCGGAGGGGTCGAGCAGCAGCAGGTCGACGCCGATCTTGTCGTGCCCCTCCCGGAAGGCGGTCGCGCGGAAGGGGATCACCTCGCCGCTGAACGCGCTCGCCGCCCAGAGGCCCTCATCGACCTGGGGCGACAGCTCCAGGATGGGGATGCGGGGGAGCAGGGGCTCGTACGATCCCGCCGGCGCATCGGTGGGGCGGGCGGTGACGATCTCGGGCGCGTTCGTCCGATCCGTTCTCTCCGTCGCGCTCTTCCGCGCGTTCTTGGATGTGTTCGTCTCGGGTCCCGCCGCGTCATTCCGGGCGGGCGGTTTCACCGTGGCCGCCTCTGTCGCTGCGGCTGCTGACCTGGTCGCTGCGTTCTTCACCACGCCCCCGACCGTACACTCATTAACCCGCCCGACATGCGCCTCCCTTACAGTGGACCGAGTGAAGGCCATCCGAAGATTCACCGTCCGAGCCGTACTCCCCGAGAACCTCTCCGCATTGGAGGAGATCGCAGGCAACCTCCGCTGGTCCTGGCATGAGCCGACCAAGGAGTTGTTCGCCCGCATCTCGCCGGAGCTCTGGCAGCAGGTGCGGCACGACCCCATCGCCCTGCTGGGCGCCGTCGACCCCGCGCGCCTGGCCGAGCTGGCGGGCGACCAGGGCTACGTGGACTGGGCGAACCACATCCGCGACGACCTCCACGCGTACCTCCGCGAGCCGCGCTGGTACCAGTCGCTCGGCGAGGACGCGCCCAAGACGATCGCCTACTTCTCGCCCGAGTACGGGATCGCGGCAACTCTGCCGCAGTACTCCGGCGGCCTCGGCATCCTCGCCGGGGACCACCTGAAGGCGGCCAGCGACCTCGGTGTGCCGCTCGTGGCGGCCGGCCTGTTCTACCGCTCCGGCTACTTCTCCCAGGCGATCACACCCGACGGCTGGCAGCTCGAGCGCTACCCGGTCCTCGACCCGGACGGCCTGCCGCTCAGTGTACTGCGCGACCCGGACGGATCGCCGGTGCAGATCACGCTGGCGCTGCCCGACGGCGTCCTCCATGCGCGCGTCTGGCAGGCTGCGGTCGGCCGGGTGACGCTGCTCCTGCTCGACACGGACATCCCGGACAACGAGGAGCGACTGCGCTCGGTGACCGACCGCCTCTACGGCGGTGGGGGAGAGCATCGGCTGCTGCAGGAGCTGCTGCTCGGCATCGGCGGCGTGCGCGCCGTGAAGGCCTGGACCGAGCTGACTGGGGCGCCCGAGGCGGAGGTCTTCCACACCAACGAGGGCCACGCCGGGTTCCTCGGACTGGAGCGCATCTCCGACCTGATCGGCGAGGGGCTGACCTTCGACCAGGCGCTGCAGGTGGTGCGTGCCGGCACGGTGTTCACCACGCACACCCCCGTCCCCGCCGGCATCGACCGGTTCGACCGGCCGTTGGTCCAGCGGTACTTCTCCACGACGCTGCTCCCCGGTGTGACCGCGGACCAGGTGCTCCCGCTCGGCGCGGAGGACTACCCGGGAGGATCGCCGGACGTCTTCAACATGGCGGTCATGGGCCTGCGGCTCGGCCAGCACGCAAACGGCGTGTCGCAGCTGCACGGGGAGGTCTCCCGCCAGATGTTCAACGGCCTCTATCCCGGGTTCGACCCGCAGGAGGTGCCGATCGACTCGGTCACCAACGGCGTCCACGCGCCCACCTGGACGGATCCGATGCTGCGAGCGCTGGCGCTCGAACGGCTCGGCACCGAGGACACCACGCACGCCGACTGGGGCAACGCCGGCACGGTGAGCGACGGCGACCTGTGGGGTGTCCGCAACCGGATGCGCGAGCAGCTGGTGCAGGACGCCCGGCGGCGGCTCGAGGCGGCCTGGGAGGAGCAGAACCCGGGCGGGATCGCTCCGGCCTGGATGGAGGATCTGCTCGACCCGAATGTCCTCACCATCGGCTTCGCCCGGCGCGTTCCCACGTACAAGCGGCTCACCCTGATGCTGCACGACCCCGACCGGTTGCGCCGCATCCTCACCGACCCCCACCGGCCGGTGCAGTTCGTGATCGCCGGCAAGTCGCATCCGGCCGACGACGAGGGCAAGCGCCTGATCCAGAAGCTCGTGCAGTTCGCGTCGGAGGCCGACATCCGGCAGCGGATGGTGTTCCTGCCCGACTACGACATCGGCATGGCGCAGCTGCTGTACCCGGGGACGGATGTGTGGCTCAACAACCCGCTGCGCCCCCTCGAGGCGTGCGGCACGTCGGGCATGAAGGCGGCGCTGAACGGCGGGCTGAACCTGTCCATCCTCGACGGCTGGTGGAACGAGTTCTACGACGGAGAGAACGGCTGGGCGATCCCGTCGGCCGACGCGGCCGGCGACGGCGCCGAGCGTGACGCGCTCGAGGCCGAGGCGATGTACGACCTGATCGAGCACCAGATCGCGCCGCGCTTCTATGAGCGCGACGGCGACGGCGTGCCGACGGCCTGGGTGGCACGCATCCGTCACACGCTGGCGACCCTGTCCTCGCCGCTGTCGGCGGAGCGGATGGTGCGCGAGTACGTCGAGCGCCTGTACCTGCCGGCGGCCGGCTACGAGGACCGCCTCAGCGCGGACGACTACCTCGCAGCCCGCGACCTCGCTGCATGGAAGACGCGGGTGCAGGCCGCCTGGCCGGGCGTCAACGTCGCGCATGTCGACGCGGGAGGGCTGGACGCGGTGCCGCAGGTCGGCGACGAACTGCACGTCCGCGCGCTGGTGCACCTCAACGGCCTGGCGCCGGAGGACGTGCAGGTGCAGGTCGTCTACGGCCGCAGTCACGACGGCGGCGACCTGATCGATGTGCACCGGCAGCCGCTCACGGTCGACTCCGCCATCCCGGGGATCGGCGATCCGTCGGTGGCGCACGAGTTCGTCGGCACCGTCCGCCTCGCCTGGGCCGGCTCGTTCGGCTACACGGTCCGCGTCGTCCCGGTGAACGACCTGCTCCTCACCCCCGCAGAGCTCGGCCTCGTCACCACCGCCTCCTGACGCCCCGCCCCCCACCTGACGCCCCGCCCCCCGTCGAGCCCGCCCCACCGTCGAGTCCGCACAGATTGCACGTCGGAAGCGCTTTCCGTGTGCAGTCTGTGCGGACTCGGCGGTGGGGCGGAAGCGGAGTGAGGGGCTACTTGGCGATCGGGGCGTAGGCGGCGGACGTTGCCGTGAGGAGGGCGGCGGGCGCGAGCTCGAGGTCGAGGCCGCGCTTTCCGCCCGAGACGAAGACGGTGTCGAAGAGCTGCGCGGTCTCGTCCACCACGGTCACGTGGCGCGTCTTCTGGCCGACCGGGCTGATGCCGCCGACGACGTAGCCGGTGCGGCGCTCGGCGACCGCGGGGTCGGCCATGGTCGCACGTTTGGCTCCCACGGCGGCGGCGAGGGCCTTCAGGTCCAGCATGCCGGTCACCGGGACCACGCCGACGACGAGCCCGAGATCCGTGTCGGCGAGCAGCGTCTTGAACACGCGGTCGGGCTCCACGGCGAGCGCCTCCGCCGCTTCCAGACCGTAGGACGGCGCTGCCGGGTCGTGCTGGTACGGATGCAGCGTGAAGGGGATGCCCGCAGCGGTCAGCGCGACCGTCGCCGGCGTGCCGGCGGTCGCCTTCTGCCGGGCCATCAGCCGTGAGCCGCCGCAGCGGGGGTCCCAGCGGCAGCATCCACTCCGGTCGCCGCGACCGCCGGCTCCACGCGCGGCCCATGCGCGCGGTACAGCTGCATCGACGTCCCGCCGACGAGCCGCGCCGCGCCCGGGGCGAACTCGGTCGCATCCTCGGGGATGGGCACCTCGGTCGCCGAGTCCCACAGCAGCCGGTAGCCGGTGACCCCGGGCGCGACCGGGAGGGACACCTCCACATCGTCCTCGACCCCGTGGACGATCAGGAGGACGCGGTTGAACTCCTCTTTGTCGGGGGTGGAGGCGGCGAGGTACTGCAGGGTCCGGTTCTCGGGGGAGTTCCAGTCCTCGTCGTCCATCCGCTGCCCGGTCGCGTCGTACCAGTCCATATGGCTGGCATTGGGTGTCGTCTGGCCGTCGACCGCGTACCGGCTCGGGCGGAGCGCCGGATTGTCGCGGCGCAGCTGCAGCAGACGTTTCGTCGTGTCGTACAGCTCGCGCTGCTCGCGGGTGCGCAGCCAGCCCATCCAGGTGAGCTCGCTGTCGTGGCAGTAGGCGTTGTTGTTGCCGCGCTGGCTGCGACCGTACTCGTCGCCCGCCGTGAGCATGGGCACGCCGGCCGAGAGCAGCAGCGTCCCCATCAGGTTCCGGACGGCTTTGGCGCGCGTCATCAGGATGGCCTCGTCCGTCGTCGGTCCTTCGACCCCGTGGTTGAACGACCGGTTGTTGTCGGTGCCGTCGCGGTTGTTCTCGCCGTTGCCGAGGTTGTGCTTCACGTCGTAGACGGTGAGGTCGCCCATGGTGAAGCCGTCGTGCGCGGTGATGAAGTTGACGGAGGCGAGCGGTCCGCGCTCCGGTGAGAAGGTGTTCGAGGAGCCGGCGAGCCGCGTCGCGAAGCCTCCGATGCCGACGGGCGCCTGGCCGTTGCGCCGGGCGTCGGAGATGTCCGCCAGCCAGAAGTTGCGGACGCGGTCGCGGTAGCGGTCGTTCCACTCGGACCAGCCGTCGGCCTGCGAGGCGCCGGTGCCCGAAGCTGCGGCGCCCGAAGCGCCTGAGCCCGACGCTCCGGCGACCAAGGTGGGACCGGGGAAGTTGCCGGTCTGCCAGCCTCCCAGCCCCACATCCCACGGTTCGGCGATGAGCTTGACGCCCTGGAGCGCCGGGTCGGTCTGTGCGGCGGCGAGCAGTGGATGGTCGCGATGGAAGGACGCGTCGGTCCCGCGCCCGAGCGTCGCCGCCAGGTCGAAGCGGAATCCGTCGATCTGCATCTCGTTGGCCCAGTAGCGGAGGGAGTCGAGCACGAGCCGCTGGGGAACGGGGTTCCCGAAGTCGACGGTGTTGCCGCATCCTGTCACGTCGATGTAGGCGCCGGTGCCGTCGTGCCGGTAGTAGGTGGCGTTGTCGATCCCGCGGAAGCTGGTGCGCGGTCCGCCGATGCCCTCCTCGGCCGTGTGGTTGTAGACGACGTCGAGGATGACCTCGATGCCGGCCAGATGGAGCAGCTTCACCATGCCCTTGAACTCGGCCAGGACCGCCGCCGGCCCGGCCGCCTGCGCTCCGCGCGAGGCGTAGTGCGTGTGCGGGGTGAAGAAGTTGAGGGTGTTGTAGCCCCAGTAGTTGGTGAGGCCCTCCTGGATGAGGCGCTGCTCGGACACGAACGCGTGCACCGGGAGCAGCTCGACCGCGGTGACACCGAGATCCTTCAGGTACCCGATCGTCGGCTCGTGCGCGAGGCCCGCGTAGCTGCCGCGCAGTTCTTCGGGAACCGCCGGGTTGAGGCGGCTGATGCCCTTGACGTGCGCCTCGTAGATCACGGTGTGATCGAGCGGCGTCGCGGGCTTCTGCGCGTCCCCCCAGTCGAACCCGTCGGCGACCACGACCGATCGCCAGCCGTCAGACGCCACCCGGATGAGGCCCCGGGCATACGGGTCGAGCAGCAGCGCTTCCGGATCGAACATGTTGCCGGGAGCAGCAGGGCCGGACACGCGGACCGTGTAGCGGGTGCCGACCGCGAGCGACCGGGAGCGGCCCATCCAGACGCCGTTCGCATCCCGCGTCATCGGGACGGTCTTCACCAGCCAGTTGGGGTCGGTCTCGTCGAACAGGCACAGTTCCATGGCATCCGCATTCGCAGAGAACACCCGGAGCTCGCCCCCGTGCGGCCCGAGGCGGACGCCCAGATTGCGCAGGGGATCGGTCGAGGTCATGCGCTCTAGAGTAGTGATACACGCCTGGATGAACCTGCGGAGGGCATTGTGCCGGTCTACCTGGACCACGCCGCCACCACGCCGATGCGCCCGGAGGCGATCGCCGCCTACACCGAGGCCATGGGCGTCGTCGGCAACCCGTCCAGCATCCACAGCCAGGGCCAGCAGGCCCGGAGGATGCTCGAGGAGGCGCGCGAGACGATCGCCGCAACGCTCGGGGCGGAGCCGATCGAGGTCGTATTCACCTCCGGCGGGACCGAGGCGATCAACCTGGCCATCAAAGGGATGTACTGGGCCCGCAACAGCGGCGCGCGGCGGCCGCGCATCCTGGTCCCGGGAGGGGAGCACCACGCGACGCTCGACACCGTCGAGTGGCTGGAGCGCGCCGAGGGCGCCGAGCCGTCCTGGCTGCCGCTCGATGGGGAGGGAGCCATCGTGGTCCCGGACGGCATCGACGGGTCGGACGCCGCCCTGATGACCTTCCTCGCCGTGAACAACGAGGTCGGCACGGTGCAGCCGGTGGCGGCGCTCGCCGAGGTCGCGCGGGACGCCGATGTGCCCGTCCATGTGGATGCGGTGGCCGCGTACGGGCACCTGCCGCTCGACTTCGCGGGGCTCGGGGTGGATGCGCTCAGCGTCTCCGCGCACAAGATCGGGGGGCCGGTGGGGATCGGAGCGCTCGTCCTGAACCGGACCTCGACGGTCGTGCCGCTCATCCACGGCGGAGGGCAGCAGCGTCAGGTGCGGAGCGGGACGCAGGATGTGGCGGCAGCGGTGTCATTCGCGGTCGCTGCGCGGGCGGCCGAGGCGGAGCGCGAGGCGGAGACCGTGCGGCTGACGGCGCTGCGGGACCGCCTCATCCACGGGGTGCGGGCGGCCGTGCCGGAGGCTGTGCTGAGCGGGCCGGAGCCTGAGGGGGCGCGTGCCGCGCGGGTTGCATCCAATGTCCATTTCACCTTCCCCGGTGCGCAGGGGGACTCGCTGCTGTTCCTGCTCGACCTGGCCGGCGTGTCGGTGTCGACGGGCTCGGCGTGTCAGGCGGGCATCCCCGAGCCGTCGCACGTGCTGCTGGCGATGGGGCGCAGCGAGACCGAGGCGCGGAGTGCTCTGCGATTCACCCTGGGGCGCACGTCGACCGACGCCGACGTGGATGCGCTGCTCGCGGCGCTCCCCGGCGCCTACGCGCAGGCATCGCGGGCGGGGCTCGCCGAGCGCTCGCCGCGGCTCGGCCGCTAGCGCCGTCTCCCTTTGTGCGCCGGTCCCGCTGCGGCGCGCCCGGCACATTCGTGACGAATGTCGCCCTGAGCCGCGTGCAGGTGCACATTCGTGACGAATGTCGCTTTGCCCTGGCGTCGGGTCTAAGTGCACATTCGTGACGAATATCGCCCTGAGCCGCGTGTAGGTGCACATTCGTGACGAATCTCGCCGGGAGGGAGGCGGGAGGGAGCGATTGAGGAGTCGGGGCTGAACGGAGGAGGGGCCGGCGAGCGCGGGTAGAATCGCCGGGTGAAAGTTCTGGCGGCGATGAGCGGCGGTGTCGACTCGGCGGTGGCGGCGGCGCGTGCCGTCGAAGCCGGGCACGACGTGGTCGGCGTGCACCTCGCGCTCTCGCGGATGCCGGGGACGCTGCGCACCGGCAGCCGGGGCTGCTGCACGATCGAGGACTCGATGGATGCGCAGCGCGCGGCCGACATCATCGGCATCCCGTACTACGTATGGGACTTCTCCGAGCGCTTCAAGCTGGATGTGGTGGACGACTTCATCGCCGAATACACCGCCGGCCGCACCCCCAACCCCTGCATGCGCTGCAACGAGCGCATCAAGTTCGCCGCACTGCTGGAGAAGGCGCTCGACCTCGGTTTCGACGCTGTCTGCACCGGGCACTACGCGGCCATCGTGACCGACGAGGACGGCAACCGCGAGCTGCACCGGGCGAGCGCCTGGGCGAAGGACCAGTCCTATGTCCTCGGCGTGCTGACGGCGGAGCAGCTGGCGCACGCCATGTTCCCGCTCGGCGCGACGCCGTCCAAGGCGGAGGTGCGGGCGGAGGCGGCGGCGCGCGGCCTGAGCGTCGCGAACAAGCCGGACTCGCACGACATCTGCTTCATCCCGGACGGGGACACGCGCGGCTGGCTCGCCGACCGCGTCGGCACGTCGACCGGCGACATCGTCGACCGGGAGGGCAACCGCCTCGGAACGCACGAGGGAGCCCACGCTTACACGGTCGGGCAGCGGAAGGGCCTGAACGTGGGCTACCCGTCGCCGGACGGCCGCCCCCGCTTCGTGCTCGAGGTGCGGCCGAAGGAGAACACCGTCGTCGTCGGTCCGCGCGAAGCGCTGGACATCGCCGAGGTCGCCGGGTCGCGCTTCACGTGGGCGGGGATGCCGCCGGCCGACCCGGCCACGCCGTTCGCGTGCGAGGTGCAGATCCGCGCGCACGCGGATCCCGTGCCGGCGGTGGCCTCCGTGACCGGCGGCGAGCTGGTGGTCCGGCCGGACGTGCCGCTCAATGGAGTCGCACCCGGGCAGACCGCCGTGGTGTACGTCGGCACGCGGGTGCTCGGCCAGACCACGATCGACCGCACGGTGTCGGCCGTCCCGGCCTGAGTCCGCCCGCGGCCCACCGGCACCACCGTCGGGGGTCACGAATAAGCTGGGCGCGTGGCGATCGAGACGACGACCGACGACCAGCTCGCGCAAGCGGGGGCCGAGGCACAGCAGCTGACGACGCGCATCCTCGAGCTGCGTGACGCGTACTACGAGCGCGACACGGTGCTCGTGAGCGATGAGGAGTACGACCGCATGATGCGGCGGCTCGAGGAGCTCGAGCGGCTCCATCCCGAGCTCCAGTCGCAGGACAGTCCCACGCAGACCGTCGGCGGCCGCGCCCAGACGACGCTGTTCGCCCCGGTCGAGCACGCCGAGCGGATGCTCAGCCTCGACAACGTCTTCTCGCTGCAGGAGTTCGAGGCCTGGGCCGCGCGTGTGGAGCGCGACGCCGGGCGCCGCGTCGACTACCTCTGCGAGCTGAAGATCGACGGCCTGGCGATCAACCTCCGCTACGAGCGGGGTGTACTCGTCTCGGCCGCCACCCGCGGCGACGGGGTCGTGGGGGAGGACGTGACCGAGAACATCCGCTGGATCCCGGCCATCCCGAGCCGCCTGGCCACCGATCAGCCGCCCGTCCTCGTGGAGGTGCGGGGCGAGGTCTTCTTCCCGGTCGCCGAGTTCGAGGAGCTCAACGCCCACCAGCTGGAGGCGGGCGAGCGCGTCTTCGCCAACGCCCGCAATGCCGCGAGCGGATCGCTGCGCCAGAAGGCCGAGGGCAAGAACCCGGCCCAGCTGGAGTTGATGCGCAACCGTCTACGACGCCTCCACATGCTCGTGCACGGCATCGGCGCCTGGCGCAACCCGCCCGTCGAGGCGCAGTCCCAGGTGTACGAGCTGCTCCAGGGCTGGGGACTCCCGACCTCGTCGCACTACCGCGTGATGGACGACCCGAAGAAGGTCGACGAGTTCATCGAGTACTACGGCGCTCACCGCGGGGCCGTGGAGCACGAGATCGATGGAATCGTCATCAAAGTGGATGAGCTGGCTCTGCACGACGAGCTGGGTGCGACCAGCCGAGCCCCGCGCTGGGCCATCGCGTACAAGTACCCGCCGGAGCAGGTCAACACGAAGCTGCTGGACATCGTGGTCAGCGTCGGCCGCACCGGCCGTGCCACCCCGTTCGCCGTGATGGAGAAGGTGCGTGTCGCCGGATCCGAGGTCCGCCAGGCGACCCTGCACAACCAGGAGGTCGTCAAGGCGAAGGGCGTGCTCATCGGCGACACCGTGGTGCTGCGCAAGGCGGGGGACGTCATCCCCGAGGTGCTCGGCCCAGTGGTGGAGCTGCGCGACGGCAGCGAGCGCGAGTTCGTGATGCCCGAGAACTGCCCCGAGTGCGGGACGAGGCTCGCTCCGGCCAAGGAGGGCGACATCGACCTGCGCTGCCCGAACGCCGAGTTCTGCCCCGCCCAGGTGCGGGGCCGGGTGGAGCACATCGGCTCGCGCGGCGCGCTCGACATCGAGGCGCTCGGAGAGGTCGCGGCGGCGGCGCTCACCCAGCCGCGGTTCCCCGAAACGCCTCCGCTGCCGACGGAGGCCGGACTGTTCGGGCTCTCGCTCGCCGATATCTTCCCGATCCAAGTCGTGGTGCGGGATTCGGAGACCGGACTGCCCAAACTGACGGACTCGGGCGAGGAAAAGGTAGACACTCCGTTCCGCCGTCGGCGGCAGAAGAAGGATGGACCGTTCGACCCCGGCGCGGAGGAGTTCTCGGGCGACGAGCTGTACGTGCCGTCGAAGAACGCCACGGAGCTGCTGAGCAACCTGTCGGCCGCGCGGGAGAAGCCGCTGTGGCGCATACTGGTCGCCCTGAACATCCGTCACGTCGGCCCGGTCGCCGCGCGCGCCCTCGCCAATCACTTCGGTTCGCTCGACCGCATCCGGTCGGCGTCGCGCGATGAGCTGGCCGCAGTGGATGGTGTGGGAGGCATCATCGCGGACGCCGTTCTGGCCTGGTTCGAGGTCGACTGGCACCGCGAGATCGTGGAGCGCTGGGCGGCAGACGGCGTGCAGTTCAGCAC
Source organism: Leifsonia sp. HAY1-4F (assembly GCF_056755275.1). NCBI lineage: Bacteria > Bacillati > Actinomycetota > Actinomycetes > Micrococcales > Microbacteriaceae > Leifsonia > Leifsonia sp. HAY1-4F. The sequence continues at coordinate 13,850 of NZ_JBNDHX010000020.1, read as the reverse complement.
GCCGGGGCACCCGGGTCCGGGTCACGCCGGGGAGGCCGGCGGAGTGCTCGCCGGACTGACGGTCGTCGCCACCGGCTCGCTCGACGGCTACAGCCGCGAGGGCGCGCAGGAGGCCATCATCGCGGCGGGCGGCAAGGCGGCATCCAGCGTGTCCAAGAAGACGGATTTCGTGGCGGCTGGTCCTGGCGCGGGGTCCAAGCTGGCGAAAGCCGAGGAGCTCGGGGTCCGCATCATAGACGCCGTGCAATTCAAGAAACTGGTCGAGGAGGGTCCCGCAGCCCTCGAAACGTGAGTTTTCGGTCCTCCATTGCGCCGACAGGACTCGAATTCTCCCCCTGAATCGGGGGTAGAACGGGTTGCCGTCCGCCACCCGTTCACGGGTAGAGTCGACACGTGCGCTTGGCCCGAGCGCACGCGCATGAGCTTAGCTCGCTCGCTCTCGGAGGGACCCGGACGGAGTGCTGGTCGGCTTTGCAGCTGTACTGATTACCTCGGTCGTCTCCGGACTGACCGGGGCTTCTGTGCTGCCCGCGGAGGCGGCGCCGGCCCCGGTCGCATCCATCTCTTCTGCGGCATATCTCTCGACGGCTTCCTCCGCATCTTCTTCCGCTTACGTTTCATCCGTCTCCGGCCCGGTCTCCGACGTGCCTGCCGGACCGGTCCGCGGCGGCGCATCGGCCGCCGTTCTCAGCACGCTCGCGGGAGTGAACGCGTCGGCCCTGCCGTCCTTCCTCGACGCCAACCGGGCGAAGCTCCAGGCCTTGCTCGTCCAGGCGCCGGCCGCCGCAGAGGTGAGCCGGCTCTGGAATCTCATCGACCCCGCCAAGCAGAAGCTCCTCATCAAGGCGGCGCCGCACGTGATCGGCAACCTGGAGGGGGTGCCGTACGCGGTTCGCGGCCGCGCCAACGCGCTCGACCTGACCCAGACGATCGCCGGCGTCACGAAGACCCTCACCTCAGAACACGGGCGGACGGAGCGCGTGACCCTGCAGCGTCAGCTCGAGACGCTGGACAACGTCAAGAAGGCGCTCTCGAAGCACGACGGCGTCACGCGCACGCTCGTCACTCTCGACCCGTCGCCCGACGCCAAGGCGGCCATCGTCGTCGGCGATCTCCGGACGGCGGCCTACGTGAGCGTGCTCGTCCCCGGGATGTACATGTCGGTCGGTGAGCAGATCGAGGCGTGGGCCCAGGTCGCTCAGGAGCAGTACGACCTGCAGACCGGCGTGCTCCGCCGCATCCTCGGACCGCGTGGCAGCGCCACGGCGCCCGGCGTCGCGGTGGTCGCCTGGATCGGCTACCAGACTCCGGTGCTCACCAACATCGGCGGGACCGCGCTCGCCACGCAGGGCGCTGACAGCCTGGAGCGGACCCTGCAGGGGATCCGCGCGCTGCGCGACGGCGACCAGCCGTTCCTCAGCGTCTTCGCTCACTCCTACGGCTCGACTGCTGCGCTGATGGCGCTCGAGCGTCACACCGTCACCGTGGATGCGCTGGCGCTGATGGGCTCGCCCGGAAGCGCCTCCCAGACGGTCGCCGGCCTCTCGGTCGTAGGCGGCAACGTCTTCGTCGGCGAGGCTCCGATGGACCCCATCGTGAACAGCGCGTTCTTCGGCAGCGACCCCGGCTCGCCCGGGTACGGCGCGAAGCCGATGGGTGTGGGCGGCGCGGTCGACCCCCTTACCCATGCGACCCTCGCCGGTTCGTCGGGGCACAACGCGTACTTCACCGCAGGCACGGAATGCATGCGCAACCTGGCGATGATCGGGATCGATCGCGGCGACCTCGTGCTCGACGGCAACGGCGTCCCCGAGGACGGGCCGGGCTCGAACGCAGCGCACGCGTCGCGCTGAGACCCTGGCGACGAGGTCGGCATCCGGGGCACGGGCCGTTCGGCTCGCTCTAGAATCGAGAGAGGCGGGCCGCGACGCGAGCTCCGCCACTTCACCACCGAATCCCACGGAGACGCACCCTTGTCTGAAACCAGCGCAGGCGAAATCAGCGCGGAGCAGGTCGCGCACCTGGCGAACCTCGCCAGGATCGACCTCAGCCCGGAAGAGCTCGAGAGCCTCACGAAGGAGCTCGGCCAGATCGTCGAGTCCGTCGCCAAGGTCCAGGAGGTGGCCGGTCCCGACGTTCCCGCGACCAGCCACCCGCTGCCCCTGACCAACGTCTTCCGGCAGGACGTGGTCCGGCCGTCGCTGACGGTGGAGCAGGCGTTGTCCGGAGCGCCGGAGCGCGAGGGCGACCGGTTCTCGGTCGCCACCATCCTGGAGGAGGAGTAAGCGCATGACCGATCTGACCAGGCTCTCCGCCTCCGACCTCGCCGAGCGGCTCGCCGCCCGGGAGGTCTCCTCCGAGGAGGCCGTCCGCGCGCACCTCGACCGGATCGAGGCCGTCGACGCCGACGTCCACGCGTTCCTCCACGTCGCTGCCGACAAGGCACTGCGCACCGCCGCCGAGATCGACGGCCGCCGCGCGGCGGGCGAGCGGCTCGGTCCGCTGGCCGGCGTCCCGATCGCGATCAAGGACGTCCTCGCCACCGAGGACATGCCCTCGACCGCCGGGTCGAAGATCCTCGAGGGATGGCTCCCGCCCTACGATGCGACCGTCGTGCGCCGCCTGCGCGAGGCGGACCTCGTCCCGCTCGGCAAGACGAACATGGACGAGTTCGCGATGGGGTCCTCCACCGAGCACTCCGCCTACGGCCCGACCCGCAACCCGTGGGACCTGGAACGCATCCCGGGCGGTTCCGGCGGCGGTTCGGCCGCGGCCGTCTCGGCCTTCGAGGCCCCGATCGCGCTGGGCTCCGACACCGGCGGCTCGATCCGTCAGCCCGCGGCCGTGACCGGCTCGGTCGGCGTCAAGCCGACCTACGGCGGCGTGAGCCGCTACGGCGCGATCGCGCTGGCCAGCTCGCTCGACCAGGTGGGCCCGGTCTCGCGCACGGTCCTGGATGCCGGCCTCCTGCACGACGTCATCGGCGGTCACGACCCGCTCGACTCCACCTCGCTCAGCGACTCCTGGCCGTCGATGGCCGACGCCGCGCGTGCCGGCCGCCGCGAGGGCGCCCTGTCCGGGGTCCGGGTCGGCGTGATCCGCGAACTCGCCGGTGAGGGGTTCCAGAAGGGCGTCAAGCAGCGCTTCGACGAGGCGCTCGTGCTGCTGGAGTCCGCCGGAGCCGAGATCGTCGAGGTCGGAGCCCCCAGCTTCGAGTACGCGGTGTCCGCCTACTACCTGATCCTCCCGGCGGAGGCGTCCAGCAACCTGGCGCGGTTCGACTCCGTGCGGTTCGGGCTGCGGGTGAACCCGTCCGACCCTCCCGTCACCGTGGAGCGCGTCATGGCGGCGACCCGCGACGCGGGCTTCGGCCCGGAGGTCAAGCGCCGCATCATCCTCGGCACCTACGCCCTGAGCGCCGGCTACTACGACGCCTACTACGGCAGCGCGCAGAAGGTCCGCACGCTCATCCAGCGCGACTTCTCCGCGGCCTTCGAGAAGGTGGATGTGCTGGTCAGCCCGAGCGCGCCGACCACCGCCTTCAAGCTCGGCGAGAAGATCGACGACCCGATGGCGATGTACCTCAACGACATCACCACGATCCCGGCCAACCTCGCCGGGATCCCGGGTATGGGACTGCCGATCGGGCTCGCGCCCGAGGACGGCCTCCCCGTCGGGATGCAGCTGATGGCACCCGCCCGCGCAGACGCCCGCCTCTACACCTACGGCTCGGCGCTGGAGCGCCTGCTGGAGGAGCAGTGGGGCCACACGCTGCTCAGCCAGGCGCCGGACCTGAGCGCCACCGAGATGTTCGCAAGCGAAGAGGGAGCCGTCTGATGGCGAACAGCACTGCCCGGAAAGTGCAGCTGATGGATTACGACCGCGCGCTCGAGCTGTTCGAGCCCGTGCTCGGGTTCGAAGTCCACGTCGAGCTGAACACGAAGACCAAGATGTTCTGCGGCTGCGCCAACGAGTTCGGCTCCGGTGCGAACACGAACACCTGCCCGACGTGCCTCGGCCTGCCCGGCGGCATGCCGCAGGTGAACGAAAAGGCCATCGAGTCCAGCATCCGCCTCGGACTGGCGCTCGGCTGCGAGATCGCCGAGTCGAGCCGGTTCGCCCGGAAGAACTACTTCTACCCGGACCTGGCGAAAGACTTCCAGACCTCCCAGTACGACGAGCCGATCGCCTACGACGGCTCCATCACGATCGAGCTGGAGAACGGCCGCGAGATCACCATCGCGATCGAGCGCGCCCACATGGAGGAGGACGCCGGCAAGCTGACCCACGTCGGCGGCGCGACGGGCCGCATCCACGGTGCCGACCACTCACTGGTGGACTTCAACCGCGGCGGCGTGCCACTCGTCGAGATCGTCACCAAGATCATCGAGGGCGCCGAGGCCGATGCGCCGGAGGTCGGTCGCGCCTACGTGCGGGTCATTCGGGACATCGTCAAGGGACTCGGCATCTCCAACGCCCGGATGGAGGAGGGCAACGTGCGCTGCGACGCCAACATCTCCCTCCGTCCTCGTGGCACGACGAAGCTCGGCACGCGCACCGAGACGAAGAACGTCAACTCGCTGCGCTCGATCGAGCGCGCCGTGCGCTACGAGATCCAGCGTCAGGCGGCGATCCTGGAGGCCGGCGGCACCATCGTCCAGGAGACGCGCCACTGGCACGAAGACTCGGGCACCACCAGCGCCGGCCGTCCCAAGTCGGACGCCGACGACTACCGCTACTTCCCGGAGCCGGACCTCGTGCCCGTCGCGCCGAGCCGCGAATGGGTGGAAGAACTGCGAGGCACGCTGCCCGAGCCGCCCGCCACGCGCCGCAAGCGTCTCACCGCCGAGTGGGGGTTCACCGCACTCGAATTCCAGGACGTCGCCAACGCCGACCTGCTGGACGAAGTGGAGGCGACGATCGCCGCGGGCGCCGGCCCGGCCGCGGCCCGCAAGTGGTGGACCGGCGAGATCGCCCGCCTGGCGAACGCGCAGAACGTTCCCGCCGGCACGCTGGTCAGCCCGCGGCACGTCGCCGAGCTCGCTGCCCTGGTGGACGCCGGAACGCTCACGGACCGCCTCGCCCGACAGGTGCTCGAGGGCGTCATCGCGGGCGAGGGCGGCCCGCAGGAGGTCGTCGACGCCCGAGGGCTCGCGGTCGTCTCCGACGACGGCGCGCTGATCGCCGCGATCGATGAGGCACTCGCCGCACAGCCCGACGTGCTGGCGAAGATCCGCGACGGCAAGGTCCAGGCCGCCGGGGCGGTCATCGGTGCCGTGATGAAGGCCATGAAGGGGCAGGCGGACGCCGCCCGCGTCCGCGAGCTCGTCCTCGAGCGCGCTGCCGCGACCGAGTAGCCCGTCCACCGACCGACGAGTCGACGCACACACGCCGTCTCCGCGCCCTGCGGGACGGCGTGTTGCGTCGACTCGTCGCGGATTGCGGATTCCCAGCCGCCGTGTGCAGAGTAGGCGCATGGGCGTGTTCACTCTCGGCGGCCTCACGACCGCTCCCGCTTCCTCCCGCACCGATGTGCTCGCTCCCTCCACGCTGGCGATGCTCGACGCTCTCGGCCGGCTGGACGAGGTCGGGGTGGTGGAGATCGACCCCGGCATCTCCGACACCGCTGCGACGCGCGACGAGTTCGGCCTGGACCCGGACGACCTCGCCAACTGCGTCGTCGTCGCAGGCAAGCGCGAAGGCGTGGAGCGGATCGCCTGCGTCGTCCTCTCGACCACGCGCGCGGATGTCAACAACACCGTGAAGCGCCTGCTGGATGTGCGCAAGGCGTCGTTCCTCCCGATGGACCGTGCTGTGGAGCTCACCGGGATGGAGTACGGCGGGATCACGCCGATCGGCCTGCCGCACGGCTGGCCGGTGCTGGTCGACCGGCGGGTCGCCGAGCGGGACGTTGTGATCATCGGTTCCGGCGTCCGCCGCTCCAAGATCCTCCTTCCCGGCCGATTCATCGCCGAGCTTCCGGGTGCGCAACTGATCGACGGCCTCGGCCTGGAGGCGACAGCGCGATGAGCACACCGCGATGAGCACCGCGATGACGGCAGCGCGATGACCGGTCCGAAATGATAGGACCAGTCGTCGACCGCGTCCTCTCGCCGGTCCGCTCGCGTCTGATCGAGACCCTGGCCGGCCGCTCGGACGAAGTCCCCGCCTGGATCCTGCGCCTCGAGGAAGGCGAGGACGCAGGCTTCTTCGCCCCCGGCAGTGCGGCGTGGGCGGTGCACGGCGGGATGCCGACCCTGGTCGCCGGTGTCCGCGCCCTTCTGCTGCAAGCACTGCACCCGGGAGCGCTGGCCGGGGTGCGGGACCACTCGCGCTACCGCGAGGATCCGCTCGGGCGGCTGGCCGGCACCATCCAATGGATCCACACGGTCACCTTCGGCAGCCGCGGCCAGGCCGCCGCCGCCTCGGACATGGTCCGCGTACTGCACCGCCGGGTCACCGGCCGGTATGTCGACGGGCACGGGGTCGAACGACCGTACTCCGCGAACGACCCGGACCTCGCGCGCTGGGTGCACCTGTCGTTCACGGACGCGTTCCTGACCGCCCACGAACGATGGGGCGACCCCATCCCGGGCGGACCGGACGCCTATGTCGCCGACTGGGCGACGGCGGCGGACCTGATGGGCGTTGAGGACCCTCCGCGGACGGCCGCCGGGCTGCGCGCCCAGATCGACGCGATCACCGAGGCCGGCGACCTGCGCGGAGGGCCCGAGGTCGACGAGATCGTCCGGTTCATCCGTCGGGCGCCGCTTCGCCCGGTGCTGCGCCCGTCGTACCGGATCGTGTTCCGCGCGGCCGTGTCGACTCTGGATCCCCGCCACCGCGCGCTGCTCGGGCTGCCACGGACGCGCTGGGAGCCGCTGCTTCCCATCCACTCGGCCACCGCGACGGTGCTCCGGGGCTCGCGCATCCTGCTCGGGCCGCACACCCAGGCGGAGCTGGCGGCCCGCCGGCGCCTGGCACGCCTCGCGGGTGCGGCGGCGGATCCCGATACGAGAGGATGACCGTATGGATGAGGCCACCACCGAACGCATCGAACGCACCCGGACGGTCACCTGGGAGGATCCGGCGCCCGGAGTCACCCTGATGCCGACGATGACCGGGCTGGAGTACCTGCGCTCCATGATCCGCGGCGAACTGCCGCCCCCGCCCATCACCGCGCTGATGCGGATGACCCTCGTCTCCGCCGATCCCGGGACGGTGACCTTTTCCTGCGAGCCGGACGAGTCGCACTACAACCCGATCGGGACGGTGCACGGCGGCTTCGTCTGCACCGTGCTCGACTCGGCACTGGGATGCGCGGTGCAGACGACCCTGCCGCAGGGACAGGGCTACACGTCCATCCAGATCACGGTCAACTACCTGCGGCCCGTGTTCGCCCACACCGGTCCGCTCACCTGCACGGCCACGGTGACGAAGCCCGGAAATCGCGTGGCCTTCGCCGACGGCGTCGTCACGGATGGCGCGGGCAAGACGGTCGCGACCGCCACGGGATCGCTGCTCGTCTTCCCGATCGGGGACTGACGCTCACGACCCCTGGGCAGCCAGCAACTGGTCCCGCACTTTGCGGCGGATCACCTTTCCGACGATCGAACGCGGCAGCTCGTCCACCTGCACCACATGCTTCGGCACCTTGTAGGGGGTGAGGCAGTCCCGGCCGTAGGCGCGGATCGCCTCCTCGTCGAACGACGCCCCGGCCTCCATCACGACCGCGGCCACCACATCCTCGCCGCCGCGGCGGTGGGGGAGACCGACGACCGCGACATCCGCCACGCCCGGGAACGAGCGCAGCGCGTCCTCGACCTCTGTCGGCGACACGTTGAAGCCGCCGGTGACGATGAGCTCCTTGATGCGGTCGACGATGCGGACGAATCCGTCCTCATCCATCGTCACGATGTCGCCGGTGCGGAACCAGCCGTCGTCCGTGAACACCGACGACGACTCGTCCGGCTTGCGCCAGTATCCCGAGAACACCTGCGGACCGCGGGCGAGCAGTTCGCCCTCCTCGCCGAACGGCCGGTCGACCGACGGATCCTCCGGATCGGCGACGCGCAGGTCCGTACTCGGCAGCGGCAGACCGACGGTCCCCGGCTTCCGCGTCGCCCCGACCGGATTCGCCATCAGCACGGGGGAGCACTCGGAGAGCCCGTAGCCCTCCACGAGGTAACCGCCCGTCTCTTCCTCCCACAGGTCGACGATGCCCTGCGGCAGGCTCATCGCGCCCGAGATCGCGATCTGGATGCCCGAGAGCGACACCTTCCGCCTCTCCGCCGCCTGCACCAACCGCTCGTAGATCGGGGGCACGGCGGGCAGGAAGGTCGCCGGCCGCTTCTTGACCACATCCAGCACCAGGTCCGGGTCGAACTTCGGGAAGAGCACCAGCCGCGCGCCCATGCTCATCGCGAAGGTGAGACAGAGGGTGAGACCGTACGCGTGGAACAGCGGAAGCACCGCGTAGACGACGGAGGTTCCCCGCTCGATCGTGGGAACCCACGCCCGGGCCTGTGCCGCATTCACGGTCAGGTTGCCGTGCGTCAGCATGGCGCCCTTCGGACGGCCGGTCGTCCCCGACGTGTACTGGATGAGCGCGAGATCGTCGCGCTCGGGCCGCGGTGAGGAGGCTTTCAGGCGACGGGAGGTCACCAGCGAGTCCCAGCGGATTGTCCCCGAGACCTTCGCCGTCAGCTGCTCCCGCGCTGTGCGGGCTGCCGGGACGGGAAGGCTCAGCGCGAACCGCTTGGAGGCCGGCATGGCGCGCGTCAGGTCGACCGAGACGACCGTGGTCACGCCGAGGTCGGCAGGGAGATCCTGGACGGTCGCGGCGACCTTGTCCCAGACGATCGCCACGGTCGCTCCGTGATCCTCGAACTGGTGCCGGAGCTCGCGCGGCGTGTAGAGGGGGTTGTGCTCGACGACGACCGCGCCGAGGCGGAGGACGGCGTAGAAGGCGGCGACGTGCTGCGGGCAGTTCGGCAGCACCAGCGCGACACGGTCTCCCTTGGAGACGCCCAGCTTGCGCAGGCCCTCCGCGGCGCGGGCGATCTGGTCGCCGAGTTCGGCATAGGTCGTCGTCGCTCCGAAGAACTCCAGCGCCACGTGCCGGCCGTAGGTGCGGACGGAGTCGTCGATGAGGTGAGCGAGGGAGCCGTCGGGCACCTCGACCTCGGCCGGGACATCCGCCGCGTACGAAGCCACCCAGGGCCGCGCGTCGTAGGGGGAGTGGTCGTTGTCCGCTGTCACGCGCGCAAGCCTACGCGGACGCGACCAGCGCTCGCACAGCCTCCTCGATGGGAGTCTCGCCGCCGACGACCTCCCATTGCCGGCCGATCGTGCGCGGCTCGTCCAGGGCCGCGGCGATCAGTCGCGCGACGTCCTCACGGGCGATGGTTCCGCGCGGAACGGCGTCGCCGAGTGTGACCGACCCGGTGCCCTCCTCCGTCGTCAGGCCGCCGGGCCGCAGGATCGTCCAGTCCAGAGTGGATGCGCGCAGCGCCGCATCCGCATCCCGCTTCGCCTCCACATAGGCCTTCCACACCGGGTCGGTGTCGTCCACCGGAGCGTCGACTCCCCAAGCGGAGATCTGGACGAAGCGGCGGATCCCGGCCTGGGCGGCCGCCTCCTGCGACTTCGTGGACCCGGCGAAGTCGACCGTCCGCTTGCGCTCGGCTCCGGAACCCGGGCCGGCTCCGGCGGCGAAGACCACCGCGTCGCAGCCCGTGATCGCGGCCGACAGCGTGTTCGCCTCCGCGCTCTCCAGGTCGACGAGCGCGCCCTCACCGCCGAGGCGGTAGACGTCGTCGGCGTGCTCGTCGTTCCTCACGACGCCGACGAAGTCATCACCGCGGTCGTAGAGCACTCGCATGAGCTGCTGAGCGACTTTTCCGTGGGCACCGATGATCGCGACTCGAGTCATGCCTCCATCCTTCCACCGTGCCTCCGGAAGATGCGACACACGTCCGCCTGACGCGAACGCACTCGGATTCCTGCCACCTCCTCTGTTAGCGTCATCACCATGACCGCCCTGCTCGAGCTGCTCGGACGCTCCCTCGCGTCCGCCCTCGGGATGCTGGGCATGCACAGCCCGGCCGGCGTGATCGCCCTCGTGGGCGTCGCCGGAGCGCTGGGTCTCGTGGCTGTGGTAGCAGCGGCCACATTGCGGTCGGTGGCGGCGCTGGCCGCCTCGCTCCGCCTCCAATCGGTGTGGTCCCGCTCCGTGGTGCCGGTCGCCGGCTGGCTCGCCGAGAGCCAGTCCGCGCCGGATGCGGACGGCCGCCCGCGCCCGAGGGCGCCCGCGCTCTCCCTGCCGGTCGCGTAGTCCGGCGTCCGCCCCGCCGCCGGCGGGACGATGCCCTGCGCGACCAGACGCGTCCACCACTCGTCCGACCCGCAGGGAATCACTTCACTCATGGACTTCTTCACCTGGCCGCCCATCGCGGCCATCCTCGACGGCGCCTACCGTCTCGTCACCGCTCTTTCCGCCGCTGTGGAGCCGCTCGCCGGCACCGCCGCCGGCCTCCTCGCCATCGTCGTGCTGACCGTGATCGTGCGCGCCGTCCTCCTCCCCGTCGGCCTCAGCCAGGTGCGCGCCGAGTACAACCGCCGGCGTCTCGCCCCCCGGCTCGCCGAGCTGCAGCGCCGGCACGCGGGCGATCGCGAGACCCTTGCGCGCAAGACGATGGAGCTCTACCGGGAGGAGCAGGTGTCGCCCTTCGCGGGGATGCTGCCCCTTCTCGCGCAGCTTCCCGTGGTCACGCTCGTCTACGCCGTCTTCACGCATCCCACCATCGCCGGCCACGCCAACGCGCTGCTCGGACAGCACGCGTTCGGCGCGCCCCTCGGCACGAGCTTCGTCGGGCTGACCGGCGCGGGCGCCGGCGTCTGGCCGGCGGTGCTGGTCTACCTCGGCGTGCTCGCCCTGATCGCGATCGTCATGACGGTCTCGCGCCGCGTGCTGACGCTGCCGCAGGCCCCGGGCGCAACTGCGGCGACCGGAATGCTGCGCACCCTGTCGTTCCTGCCGTACGTCACGGTCGTCTTCGCCGCATTCGTCCCGCTGGCAGCCGCCGTGTACATCCTCACCTCGTCGGCGTGGACGGTGGGTGAGCGGTGGATGCTCCGCCGCCTCCTCGATCCGCAGCGGCGCGCCGGCGGCAGCCCTCGTGCGACGACCTCGCACTGAGCGCCCGCACATCCCGGGGTGCCACGATGGGTCCATGTGGAAGCGCAGCGCCAAGGACACGGGACCCGTCGACGCGAACGATCAGCGTCAGGACGTGCCCGGACTGGGCGTCGGCGTCCAGGTGTGGGTGAAGGAGAACGTCCCAGCGGCCTCCGATGACTGGGTGGGAGAGCCGACCGGCGTGATCATCTCGGCCGGGGACCGCAACCTGCGCACCGTCTACGGGCCGCTCGACAGCTGGACGACCTGGACCGTCGCCTTCTCCGAGCCGCAGTACCGCCGCGATGGCCGCGGACCGTACGAGACGGCGGTCATCCCGGCGTTCCTGCTGGTCGCCGCGGAGCCCGCCGCCGACTGAACCGGTTCGCCTGACCACTACCTCCGCACTCGGCGCGAATCTACAATGACTTCATGTTCGTCGAGGGCACCCTTCGATGGCAGGTCACGGAAGACTGCCCGTGGGACCTGCTCGTCGCCCTCGCCGTGCGCGACCTGGCCGGGATCGCCGCCCTGGCTCAGCCGCCTCTGCCGCGACTGGAACCGGCCGTGACCCCGGTGCTGCAGCCGCATCCCGAGTCCCATCCTGCGCAGCCTGTCGACGGGCGGACTCGACCCCGTCCCGCTCCGGTGCTGCGCCCGCACCCTGCACGTCCCGCAGGCGACCCCGTGAGCACGGGAACAGTGGAGGCCCTGGCGGTCCAATGGCAGGCGTGGTTCGAGGTGGCGGCGGACCGGCACCGGCGCCTGTCCGCTCCGCTCCTGCATCCACCGCACTTCGAGGCGTTCGACCGCGCCATCGAGCTGCAGGATGCGGTGATCGCGCACTACGCCGCCGCGGCGGACTGGGCGGCCGCCCGGCATGCGGAGTATGCGGCCGTGAGCGCCGAGTCCCACCGCCTCCGCGCCGCCGACATCGTGGATGTTGTGCGCGAGCGGGAGCACGAACTGCGGAGGCAGGCCGGCTACTTCCGGCTCGACCTCGAAGTGCTCCCGCTCGCGGAGAAGGGCGCGTGGATCATCGGTCCGCACACGGTCGCCGTGAGCACCTCCCTGCGCGAGGACTCGGCCGCCTTCCGCGCCTGGCTCCGCCCCCTCGTATCCGCCCTCGTCTGACCCGGGCCAGCGCTCAGGCGGGACGCTTCGCGGGGGAGACGGTCAGCGCCGGGTCGGTCTCGGCAACATCCCCGACGGCCTCGTCGATGCGCGCCAGCACGTCGCCGGAGAGCTTCACCCCGGCCGCGGCGGCGTTCGACTGCACCTGCTCGGGGCGGGAGGCTCCCACGATCGCGCCGGCGACGTTGGGGTTCTGCAGGACCCACGCCACGGCGAGCTGCGCCATGGTGATGCCCAGTTCGTCGGCGATCGGCTGGAGGCCCTGGACGGCCGTCAGCACATCCTCCCGCAGGAAGCCGCGGATCGCGTTCGCTCCGCCCTTCTCGTCGGCCGCCCGGCTGCCTTCCGGCGCCTCCTGGCCGGGCTTGTACTTACCCGTCAGCACACCCTGAGCGACCGGCGACCACACGATCTGCGAGATCCCCAGCTCAGCGGAGGCCGGGACCACCTGCTTCTCGATGACGCGCCACAGCATCGAGTACTGCGGCTGGTTGGAGATCAGCTGGATGTTCAGCTCCTTCGCCAGGGCGTGCCCCGCCCGCAGCTGGTCGGCCGTCCACTCGCTCACGCCGATGTAGAGGGCCTTCCCGCCGCGCACGACGTCGGCGAACGCCTGCATGGTCTCCTCGAGCGGAGTCTCGTGGTCGTAGCGGTGGGCCTGGTAGAGGTCGACGTAATCGGTCCCGAGACGCTGCAGCGAGCCGTCGATCGACTCGAGGATGTGCTTGCGCGAGAGCCCGACGTCGTTGTGCCCCTTCGGGCCGGTCGGCCAGTAGACCTTCGTGAAGATCTCGAGGGAGGCGCGTCGCTCGCCCTTCAGCGCATCCCCGAGCACCTGCTCTGCGGCGGTGTTGGCGTAGGCGTCCGCTGTGTCGAAGGTGGTGATCCCGGCCTCGAGAGCGGCCCGCACGGACTGTGTCGCGATGTCGTTCTCGACCTGCGATCCGTGGGTGAGCCAGTTGCCGTAGATGATCTCCGAGATCTTGAGTCCGCTGTTGCCGAGGTACCTGAATTCCATGACTCCAACGTATCCCGATTGCACATTCGTCACGAATGCGGCCATGGCGGCGGTGGAGGTGCACATTCGTCATGAATGTGGCCCTGGCGGCGGTGGAGGTGCACATTCGTCACGAATGTGGCCCTGGCGGCGGTGGAGGTGCACATTCGTCACGAATGTGGGCGCTTCGCAGGGAGGGTGCGGGCGTCGGGTGCGGGTGAGAAGGTAGGGAGGTGGGACGAGCGGACGGCAGCCAGCGCCAGGTGAGCGCGTCCGACGTCGACGACTCGGAGGCCGCCATCCTGCACGTCGACATGGATGCGTTCTTCGCCTCCGTCGAACTGCTGGAGCGCCCGGACGCACGCGGCAAGCCGGCGATCGTCGGCCACGTCGGCGGCCGTGGCGTGGTGACGAGTGCGACGTACGAGGCGCGCCGCTACGGCGTCCGCAGTGCGATGCCGATGTCGCAGGCTCTGCGCCTGTGCCCGAACGCGATCATTCTGACCCCGCACTACGAGCGCTACACCCAGTACTCGGCCG